>CBDUBO010000017.1:0-14359 GCA_965365405.1 uncultured Rhodothermales bacterium
GGCTGTAGGGCGCGCTCAGATCGGCAAAACGCGGCTCGCTCGCGCCCACCGGCCCTGCCAGCGGCGAGACGCCAGCCAGGTTGATGTGGTCCGTGATGAGCATGAGCGTGCCCGGCTCGTAGCGCGGGTGGATGCCGCCCGCCGCGTTGGTGAGCACGATGCGCCGCGCGCCCAGCGCGTGTGCCAGCTTCACGGGAAACGTCGTCGCGTGGGCGGCGTGCCCCTCGTAGTAGTGCACGCGCCCCTGCACGAACAGCACTTCGCGCCCGTCGAGCCGACCAAAGACGAGCCGCCCTGCGTGCCCCGCGACGGTAGAGAGGGGATAGCCCGGCACGTCGGAGGTGGAAAACGCCTGGGCGTCTTCGGCGGCGTCGGCCAGGCTACCCAGGCCCGAGCCCAGCACGATGGCTGTTTCGGGCAGGCGGTCCGTGCGGGCGCGCAACCAGGCGAGGGCACCGTCGAGAAGGCTAGAGGGGGTGAGAGACGCAGGCATCGAAGGTAGCGGGAGAAATCAGCGAGGTGGGCGGCGGTCTGCTGCGGCGGCTTCAGGGGCGTGCAGGCTGAGGTCGAGGTCGGACACGATGGCCTGTAAATGTGCCTGGGCGTCTCGAATGGCCTGGTTGTAGATACTCGGCCCGACTTCCTGGAGCACAAAGTCGAGCAGAAAAGAAGCCTGGAGCGCGCCGACCTCCTGGCCGAATTCGTCCCGGAAGTAGCCCTGGATGGCGTCCGTGAGGTGTTTCTTCGTTTCGTCCGGTAGCGTGATGGGCATGGCGCAGTGCTGGAATCAGACGCCTGTAAAGGTGCAGCGCACGACAATCATCGTCATGTCGTCGTGCTGGGCTTCGCCGTCCATAAAGGCGTTGACGGCGTGCGTGAGGGTGTCGAGCAGGTGGCGGGCCGATGTGCTCTGCGCCGCGCTGGCGCGGTGCGCCAGGCGTTCGTCGCCGTAGAGCGCGCGGTCGTGGTTCATGGCCTCCGAAAAGCCATCGGTGTAGAGCACGAGCGTGTCGCCCACGCCCAGGTCCATCGTCTCCTCGCGGAGCGACGCGTCGAAGCGCGGCCCCGCGTCCAGGCCGATGGCCATGCCGGGCGGCTGCACCATGTCGGCCTGCTGCGAAGGCGCGCGGTGCAGAATGACGGGGTTGTGGCCGGCGCGGGCAAACGTGAACGTGCGCGCCTGGGTGTCCACGACGCCGTAGATCATGGAAATGAACGTGCCCCGGGGGGCCGACTCGCAGAAGAGCCTGTTGATGCGGCGCAGCACGTCTGCCGGTCCGTCAGAGGTGCGGGCAAGCGAGCGCACGAAGCCCTTGACGAGCGTCATGTAGAAGGCCGCCTGGATGCCTTTGCCGCTCACGTCGCCGATGACGAGGCCGAGGCGGCCGTCGCCCAGCTCGACGAAGTCGTAGTAGTCGCCGCCCACCTCCATGGCGGGCAGGCACAGCGCCGCCACATCGAGTCCCGCCACATCGGGCATCTGGCGGGGCAGAAACGTGAGCTGCACGTTGTGGGCAATCTCCAGTTCGCGCTCCATGCGCGCCTCGTGCTGCCGCTCCCGGATGTAAGACGGCACGAGCACGCGGTCTTCCCGCACGTGCCACCCTCGCAGCATCACGCCCAGCCCGATGGCGAACAGCAGCGCCAGCACCCCGATGAGGATCAGTCCGCCCGTAAGGCCCGGCACGTCTCGCCCCATCCACACGTACGCGAGGTCCCACAGCATCCCGTAGGCGGCCAGGGACACGAACGCCGTCAGCGCGTCGTGGCGGTGGAACAGCCACAGCGCGATCAGCACCGGGGCGAGGTGGAAGGCGAACTGCCACGCGGGGACATCCGAGAGCACGACGAGCTGCGTCGCGGCCAGCAGAACGGCCATCACCACGTAGGCGAAAGCCCCCAGCCGCCGCCACAGCCCCGCCCCCACGACGAGCACGATGCCGTAGAGCAGGAAGAGGTTTAGAAGGGAGTAGAACGAGGCGAAAAAGAGAGCCGGCGACAACGCCACTTCTTCGGCCATCGTCACGCTCTCCCCGCCCAGGTGTACCACGGCCCGCGGCAGCAGCAGAAACGCCAGCGTCAGCAGGCCCAGCATCACCCCGGCCCCGGCTAGTCCCCGAACCAGCGCCGCGCCCACGCGGGCATCGTACCAGGCGCCCATGCGCAGCAGCGACAGCGAGGCCAGCCGCTGCGGCCACACCGGTCGGGTGAAGGAATCACCGGCGCCGGAAGCCGCGAACCCGACGAACGCCGTTCCCAGCCCGCCCAGGAGCAGTGTGAACACGACGATGCCCAGCCCGATCCACAGCGACGGCACCTGCTTTAGCACCGGCGCAATGCTGGTGCTCGCCATCCACCCCACGCCAGCGAGCGCCACCCAGAGGGCGTCGCGTAGGGCGGCCCGCGTGTCCACGAGCCGCTGCGAGAGCCGCCGGAAGAACACGACGAACACGATCACGAGCAGCAGCACGTACAGGGCGATGATGCCGAGGCCGTAGAGGTCGCGGGGCGTCACCACCTCGTCGTCTGCGCCGCCCACCACGTCCGCGTCGAGGCGCACGAGTTGCACCATGCGGTTGAGGTGCATCTCCACCTGGAGCGGCCGCCCGGCCACGGTGGCACCGCTGAGAAAAGCCCGGAACGTGGCGCCGTCCGAAACCGAATCGACGCGCAGACCGAGGCCCGCGTACGCCGTCTGCGCGAGCAACGCCTGCACGCGCTCCGGGCCCAGCCTAAACTGGCGAACGCGCGCCCTGGCCTCCATCGCTTCCGCGACGGGCGGCACCAGCAGCGTGTCCACCGGCCCCGGCAGCCCTTCCAACTCGCCTGTGCTCGGCTCCACCTGCTCGAACTGGGACGTTTGCCGCACATCGAACGAGAGTACGCGCCCATCCGGCGTCAACCGCACGATGGCCAGTTCTTCCTCGGGCCGGTCCGGGTTTCTCCACCAGACCCGCCAGTGGAAGGCCCCGAGTGCCTGTCCCTCTGCGCTCTGAATCAACGCGATGGCCTGGGGCCGCCCCAGCGTCCGTTGCAGCGTGTCGAGCAGGGGCCCGTTGCCCCGCAGGTGCACGTCCGGCTTCTGGTCTGCAGGCGGCACGAAACCCGCTTTGGTCAGAAACTGCTCGGCGGCCGCGCGCGCCTCTGCCCGCCCGCCATAATCCAACGCGCTGAAGGGATGCTGGGCCGGCAAGGCGACGGCGAACACCACGAACCCTACAAGCGCCAGGGCCAGCAGCACGCCGTCCGAAAGGCCGAAAAGAGAGCGGTAGCGTTGCGTCACGCGGCGCGGAGGATGCGGTAATGGCGAAGGCTCCAGAGCACCTGCTGCGCCGTCACGCGCAGCACCGTACTCAGCGGGATGGCGATAAGCATCCCGACGATGCCGGCCACCTGCGCCCCCACCAGCACCACGACGAGGATGAGGAGCGGGTGCGTGCGGGCGGCGCGCGAAAAGATAAAGGGCTGGAAAAACAGGTTGTCCGAAATCTGCGTGACCGCCATCGCCACAAACACGCCCGGCACGAGGCTCAGGTCGCCCGTCTGCACGACGCCCACCACGGTTCCGGCCAGAAAACCCATCAACGGGCCGAAGTACGGGATCGTATTGGCGAGCCCGGTGAAGAGGCCCACCGCCGCGGCGTTTTCCAGCCCGACGACGTAGAGCATGACCGTGGCGACGATGCCGACGGAAAGGCATTGCGTGAGCAGCCCTTTGAAGTAGCGCCCCAGGTTCATCTCCACCTGCTCGACAAGCGCGAGCGTGGGCTCGAAGTAGCGGTTGGGCACCAGGCGCAGCAGCCAGCGCCGGATGCGCGGCCCGTCGCGCAGCACGAAAAACGTCACGAAGGGCACCACGAGCAGGGCATACACCACGTCTGCCAGCATGCCCACGAGGGCCGACGCCATCGAGGTGATGCGTTCTTCGCGCGTGATGGAGAGCATCGCCCGCTCGACGGCGCGCGTGACGGTGCCCTGCCGCACGAGGGGCAGGCGGGGCTCCAGTTCGCGCACCACCTCGCGCACGCGCTCCACCGTCACCTGCTCGGCCAGGGCCGTGAACTGCGCGCCCACGAACGGCACCGTGTAGGTGAGCACGAGCACCAGCGCGCCGATGAAAAGCGCGAACGTGGCGACGATGGCTCCGATGCGGCCCGTGCCGCGCCCCTCGAACCAGGTTACGACCGGCTGCAAGAGGTAGGCCAGCAGCACGCCCACGACGAGGTACACCACGAGCGCGCCAAAAAACCAGACGAGCCACACGGTGAGGGCGATTGCCCCCAGCCCGAGCGCCCAGCGCAGCACGCGCTCGAAAGGCCAGCGGCTGCCGGTGCGCGCGGCGCGGCGCGTCCGCACGATGCGGCGCGGGGCCCGCTTGAGGGGCGGCAGGGTGGGCGGCTCAGGAATCTTCATCGCGGCAGACGGCTTCGACTACGGCGGCGACCACGTCGTACGGGTAGCCCCGGCGCACCAGGAAATCGGACAGCTTGCGGCGGCGCTTGTGCGGGTCGGGCTCGCGCGCCAGTTGCGTCCACCGCTTTTCTGCCTGCTGCCGGGCGGCTTCCGCCACCCCCTCGTCTTCCAGCTCCTCGGCCAGCGCCGCGTCGATGGTTTCGCGCGCCACGCCCCGCCGCATCAGCTCCTGCCGGATGCGCTGCGGGCCGTAGCCCCCGGCGCGCGCCCGGCTTTCGGCGTACTGCCGCGCGTACACCTCGTCGTCGAGGTAGCTCCGCTCGGTGAGCCACGCCAGGGTTTCCTCAATGGCGTCGGCGGGCACGTCCGGGCCGGCCAGCTTGCGCCGCACCTCTTCGCGCGTGCGGGCGCGGTGGGACAGAAACGACAGCGCCGTCTGCCGCAGCCGCAGCCGCGCGTCGTCGCTGCGCATCGCCTGCTGCTCGGCCACGCCCAGCGCCTGCCCTTTGCGCAGCCCGTGCTGCACCAGCACATCCTGGTGGATGCCGAAGGCAAACGCGCCGTCGAGATAGACGGATACGCGCAGCGGGTCCTTTTTCTGCGCCACCAGCCGCGTCACCACGCCCGGCGCGAGCGGACGCGCTTCAGGCGTTTCCTCTGAAGGGGCAGAACGGCGGCGAAACATGGACATGGGTTGAAGGGCGGTTCGCGCCCTTGTTGTACGCACGCAGCGCGCTGTAGGGAGCGGGTTGGTAATGGAGAACCCACAACGAGCCCGTGAAGCGGGCGGCTACCTACAACCTGTTCCCCACCACGAGCGTCAGCGAATCTACCGATATACCGGCCACGATGCCCAGCCCGCCCACGACGTTACCGATGGGCTCGCGGCGCACGGGTGCGGTGCGCGTGGCAGCGAAGCGGGCGTAGTCGCGCCCGCTGCGCACGACGGCCACGCGGACGCGGTGCGGGGGCAGTGGCGCAGCGGCGTCGGCGACGGGCACGGCGTACAGGCCGCGCCACAGGCGCGTGCCGGGCGCGTCGGCGGCAAAGCTGCGCTCCTCGGCGATGCGTTCGGGCGGAAAAAACAGATCCACCACGCCCGACCCGAAGGGCTGGGCCGGTCGAAGCTGGGTGCGCAGCCACAGCACCGTGTCTTCCTCGACAGGTGCCCCTGCCCACCAGGCATACACCTCGACGGGGTAGACGTAGCCCTCGCGTGCGCCTGTCCCCAGCGTGTCGAAGCGCAGCGAGTCGAGCAGGACGGCCCGCACAGGCGCGCTGAAAGGCAGGGCGCGGAGGCTGTCGATGCGCAGGGGCGGCGGAGTACGCGTCTCTGCGGTAGCGACGCGCGCCTGCCACCGCACCTCGACGCGGTAGCGCGTGCCCGCCGCCACGACGCCGGGCGCGGCAGCGCGGTAGCGACCGGGACGGCCGGGTACGGGTTCGTAGAGCAACACCGCCCCATCGGCAGAAACGCGCACGTCGGCGTCGGAAAGGGCCGTGGCGAGGCTATCCGGGTACAGGCCGGCGGCGGGCGCGGTGCGGCGCACCTGCACGTCCGGCAGGGGCCGTCCCACGTCGAAAAATGCTTCCACGACGAGCGCGTCGCCCTCCTCTGGGACGCTGTCGCAAGCGGCGGCAAACAGCAGCAGCAGGAGCAGCCCTCTCACCGGATTTCCTCCACCGATTCCTGCTGAAACAGCAGCCACACGTCGGGGTCGAGCACGACGCGCGCGGGCTTCTGCCCGGCGGGAATGCGGGCGCGGTGCTGCCGACCGGTGACGCCCAGCGTGAGGCGCGTGGTGTCGCCCACCGCGTCCACCAGCCCGATGTCGAGGGGAAACGCGAAGGGATCGCCCGGCTGCGTCTGTGCGACGGTGAGTTCGAGGGCCTCCCCGTCGAATCGCCACGTGGCCCGCAGCACGGGGTGGCCCGAGCGCCGCGTCCACTGCCGAAAGAACGCATCGAGCGACTGCCCGGCGGCGCCTTCCATCACGGCTTGCAGGCTGTCCGTGGTGGCGGTGCGGCCTCCGTAGCGGGCGACGTAGCGGCGCAGTCCCTCGAAAAAGGCGTCGTCGCCGGAGGCGTTCATGCCGGGCATGGCTTCCTGCTGCGCCCGCTCCACGGCCCGCGCCACTTCCCGCCTGAGCATGTGCAGCACCCACGCGCCGCGCTGGTACGCGTTGGGGTTGAGCAGTTCGTTGGGGTCTGCGTAGGTCGTGTCCACGAGCGGGTCGCGGTTTTCTTCGTAGTAGCCGAGCACGGTTTCGCGCCCTTCACGCAGCATCTGGCGGCTCTTTTCGACGCCCTGCGTCTTCTCGAAATACACGCTTGTCAGGTACGTGGCAAAGCCCTCGCTCAGCCACAGGTGCGGCCAGTCGCTTTCGGTCACGTGATTGCCGAACCACTGGTGCGCGATTTCGTGGGCCAGCAACCCTTCGGCGGCGCGGTCGCCACGCACAGAGGCTTCGTTGTAGAAGATGGCCCCGGCGTTTTCCATGCCACCGTAGCGCGTTTTGGACTGCACGTTGGCCAGCTTCTCGTAGGGAAAGGGCGCCACCAGGCTGTCGAAAAAGGCCGTGATGGGCACGGCGAGGGCGTAGTCGTAAAACCCCTCTTTCTCGTTCTGCGGATACACCCACGACTCGACGGGCACACCGCCGACCAACCCGGCCACTTCGACGGCGAACGGAGCCGCGCCGAAAACCATCACTTTGGCCGGGATGGGCACGCCGGAGCGGTAGACGGCGCGGCGGGCACCCCCTGTCTCGCTTTCCGAGACGCGCCGTCCATTGGCCACTACGCGCAGCCGCGCCGGGGCCGTCACGTCCCACGTCACGGTCGCCTTGTCGGACGGGTGGTCTACGACGGGCAGCCAGTGGCGCGCGCGGTCGGGCCAGTTGTCGCCGAAAAAGGTGCGGTCTCCGTACTTGTTCTGCGAGATGATGAGCCCGTCGCCCGGCACGCCGCCGTAGCTGACCACGAAGACGCGCTGCTGCCCCGGCACGAGCGGCGTGGCAGGCGTGACCGTGAGGCGGCTGGCGTTGTGCGTAAACGGCACGCTTACGCCCTTTTCGCGCACCCAGAGCACGCGCATCCCCGTGCCGTCCGGCTGCACGTCCACGAGGTCGAGCCAGAAGTGCGTGCTGCTGTCGGTAGGGATGAGGGTAACCGTTGCCTGGGCTGCGATCTCGTCCGTAGTGTCGGACAGCGTGATCTCGAAGGCATAGTCCTGCACGTCCACGGGCGGCAGGCCGGGCGGGCGCGGCGGCACCTGCGCCTCGGCGCGGCAGGCGGCAAGGGCGAGCAGGCAGAGCGGTAAAAAGCGGTTCACCGGAAGGGGGCAGCTCATTTCACAGAATCTCGGGGCCGGAGCGTCCGAAAAGGCGCGAACCTGCGGCGGCGGAATTGATTCCGCCGGTGCGGCATCCCCGCGCTTCACCCGACAAACGCCCGCGCCCGCATGGAAAGTACACCGCCTCGCCGCCGCTCTCGCCGCGCGCTCCTGTTCTGGATCGCCGCGCTCGTGCTGCTGGCCGTACTCGTGCTGCCCGACGTGCTCGACCCGTGCCGGGGCCGCGAATACGTGCCCATCAGCCACGGCAACCACGTCCACTACAAAAGCTGCGACGCCGACCCCGACGCCGACATCAACCAGTTCCCCACCACGCCGCCCCGCCCCGACGAAAAGATGCTGCCCAACGGGCAGGTGGTGCCCCGGTAGCCGCCACTACTCGGCGTGCTGCGGCACGGGCTGATCGAGCAGGCTGCCCGTCTCGGCTCCCTGTATGGCTTCGTTGCCGCTGACGGGGTTGTTGTTGGAAACCGCCGCGTGCGTTTTCCCGCGCCCGATGGTAAACATCCACTCGCGCCAGGTAAGCTTCTGCTCGTAGCGTTTGGGGAAGCGTTTGCCTTTGGTCTGGGCAAAGTTGAGGATGGCGACGAGCAGCACGCCGCCCACGGTGTTGCCCGTGACGACGGCCCCGAAAAAGCGCGCGCCTTCGAGCACCGACGCGTCGCCCTGGAAGATGAGGTAGAACATCTCGCACGCGCCGATAATGCAGTGGAAGAGGTCGGCGGCGGGCACGAGAAACATGATGGCGAACACGATGAGAAAGCGCGTGACGGTGTCGCGGGAGGCGTGGTTGAGCCACACCATCGAGGCGACGAGCCAGCCGGCCACCATGCCTTTCCAGAACAGCGCCGTGGTGGGCACTTCGAGGCCGTGCAGCGCGATGCGCCGGGCCGCCTCGGCGGTGTCGGCGTCGAAAACGCCTGTTCTGGCCAGCATCAGCCCCATCAAGAGCGCGCCCAGCACGTTGGCCACGAGCACGATGCCCCACACGCGCAAAAGCTGCGGCACGCTGGCGATGCGCGTGAGCACGAGCGTGACGGGCGTGAGCGTGTTCTCGGTAAAAAGCTGGTAGCGCCCCAGCACGATGAACAAAAAGCCGATGGGATAGAGGATGCCGCCGACGAGGCCGGACGCGTCCGACGGGACGGCGGCGGTGATGGCGCTGCGGGCCACGAACGACAGTCCGATGGAAAGCCCGGCGGCCAGCCCGGACAGAAACAGCAGCCGGTTCGAGCGCACGAACTCCTCGTCGGCGGTGGCGACGATGCGCTGGAAGATTTCGTCGGTGGAGAAGAGGTCGCGTACGGCGTGGCCGGCAGCGGGCGCGCCGCTCTCGGCGCGGTCGAGCGCCGGACGCAGGTGTTCGGAGTGTTGCATGGGTGAGGGGCAGGTGCGGCCGTTACGCGGCCCCTTTCGCTGCTGATCCAACCGCATCGGGCACGGCCAACGTGTTACACGCCGCCCGCGAGGCCGCGGTACGCCCCTGTCCCCCACAGCGTCCATCGTCCACCGGCACCGTCACACGCGCCGCCGGTCGGCCCAGCGGCTGCGTGGCGCGGCGTCGGCAGTGCCGTTTGCCCCGGCCTGCGGCTTCTGCCCGGCGTGCAGGAGGACGGCAGCAATCGCGGCGGCTTCTCGCGTGGCGGCGTCGGCGGCCAGCACGTCGGGGCGGAAATGGTCGGGCACGAAGTGCGTCGAAAGGTCGCCGGATCGGAAGGCGGGGTGCTCCATCACCCAGTGGCAGAACGGGATCGTCGTCTCCACGCCTGCGATGTCGTACTCGGCCAGCGCCCGTGCCATGCGGTCGGTCGCCTCCAGCCGCGTGCGGCCCCACGTGCTCAGCTTGGCAATCATGGGGTCGTAGTGGACGGGCACCACGCCGCCTTCCTCGACGCCCGCGTCCACGCGCACGCCCGGCCCCGACGGCGCGGCGTAGCGGACGAGCGGGCCGGGGTCGGGCAGGAAGTTCTGCCCGGCGTCCTCGGCATAGACGCGGCACTCGATGGCGTGGCCGTGGATGTGCAGGTCGGCCTGCCCGTAGCCCAGCGTTTCGCCCTGCGCGATGCGAATCTGCTCGCGCACCAGGTCGAGGCCCGTGATCCACTCGGTCACGGGATGCTCCACCTGCAGGCGCGTGTTCATCTCCATGAAGTAGAAGTTCAGGTCGCGGTCCACCAGAAACTCGACCGTGCCCGTCGAGAAGTAGCCGACGGTCTGCGCGGCGCGCACGGCGGCCTCGCCCATCGCGGCGCGCACCTGGGGCGTGAGTGCGGGCGACGGCGCCTCCTCGATCACCTTCTGGTGGCGGCGCTGGATGGAGCACTCGCGCTCGAAAAGGTGCACCATGTTTCCGTGCCTGTCGCCAAGCACCTGGATTTCGACGTGGCGCGGCTGGAGGATGTACTTCTCGACAAACACGCGCCCGTCGCCAAAGGCGGACGTGGCCTCGCGCGAGGCCATTTCGAGCGCAGCAGCGAGGTCTTCCTCCTTTTCCACCACGCGCATTCCCTTTCCGCCGCCACCCGCCGCGGCCTTGAGCAGCACGGGGTAGCCGATCTCGGCAGCAACGGTTCGCGCCTCGTCCAGCCCGGAAAGCGCCTCGGTGGTGCCCGGTGCCATGGGCACGCCCGCTTTCTCCATGAGCGCCCGCGCCGCCGTCTTGTCGCCCATCGCCCGGATGGCCTCTGGGGGCGGCCCGATAAACGTAATGCCGGCCTGGGCGCACGCCTCGGCAAAGGCCGCGTTCTCACTCAGGAAGCCGTAGCCGGGGTGGATGGCGTCTGCCCCGCTTCTGCGGGCCGCGTCGAGGATGTTTTCCACGACGAGGTACGACTGCGACGACGGCGCGGGGCCGACGCGGTAGGCTTCGTCGGCCTGGCGAACGTGGAGCGCGGCGGCGTCGGCGTCGGAATAGACGGCGACGGTTTGGATGCCCATCTCGCGGCACGTGCGCATCACGCGGACGGCGATCTCGCCCCGGTTGGCGATGAGAACTTTTTTGATCTGCATAGAGCGTGCGGGAATGGGGCAAGATAGCAAGCGCTGCCCCTTTCCCCGGACCGGCAAACGTCTGTGCGTCGGCACCTTATACTGCCCAGCGTCCCTGTGCCTTCCCACCGTGACCGACCCCGAACGCCTCGCCACGCTCGTGCGCTGCCTGACTGACAGCGCCTGGACGCCCGCCCCGGTGCTGGCCCGAACGCTGGGCGTGTCGCCACGGACGGTGTACCGGGATGTTCAGAAGCTGCGCCACGCAGGGGTGCCGCTGCGGGCGGCACCGGGCCGCGGCTACCGGCTGCGCGAAGGCTCGCGCCTGCCGCCCCTGCTGCTCACCCCGGACGAGGCGGCGCTCCTGCTGGGCGGGGCCATCCGGGCCGAACGCGCCGCCGATGCGCGCCTCCGCATGGCCGCCCGGACGGCCCGTCAGAAGCTCGAAGCCCTCGTGCCCGACGCCAAAGGGATGTCCACGCCGCACGCGGGCCTGGATGCGGCACCACCTGTCGTGTTTTCGGGGCCCGAGGCGGCGCTCATCGAAACCCTCCGCGCTGCCGTCGCCGCGTCGCGCGCGCTACGCTTCGTCACGGACGGGCGCACGGTCACGTTTCACCCCTACGCACTCGTGAAGGGCAGCGGCGCGTGGCGGCTGGTCGGGCGCGACGTGGCGCGGCGCAGCGTCGCATCCTACCGCGCCGACCGGCTGCTCGCGCCCGAACTGCTGGACGAGGACTTCACCCGACCTGCCGCCTACGCTGCCCTGCCTCCCGACGTGCGCGACATCGAGGTGCGCGTGCGCTTCTCGGCAGCGGCGGCGCGTCTGCTCCAAGCGCAGCCCGCACCCCACCTGGAAAAGCTGGAGGTCGAAAAAAGCGGGGCGACGGCGACCTTCCTGGTGCAGCACGTCGAGGAGATGATGCCGTGGCTGCTTTCGTGGGGTAGCCACGCCCGCGTGCTCGATCCGTCGGCGCTCGTGCAGCGGCTCCGGCAGGAAGCCGAGAGGATGGCCCGCGCCTACGCCCCCGCCACCCCGCTGCTGTTCTCGTAACGCCTCCCCGCAGGCGCCCCAGCCCCGCTGGCCCTGCTGAAGCAGCAAGGCCGAAATGGCCACGATGGACGATAGAGGTGCTTCTCGCGGTTTTCTCCATCGAACGCCTGGCCGCGCCGATCCGGCGGGTCGGTGGCGAGTATTTCGACGACCTCTCCGCTCAACGCCAGCCCTCTGTGCCATGCTGCTGAACTTCGACCAGACCGACCGCCGCATCGCCCGGACGATGCAGCGCTTCGGCGTGCCCGCGCTGCGGGTGTCGCTTGCCGTCATCTTCGTCTGGTTCGGCATTCTCAAACCCCTCGGCCTCTCGCCAGCCGCCGACCTCGTCAAGAGCACCGTTTTCTGGATGCCGTTTCTCGATCCGGATGGCTGGCTCGCCGTGATCGGCTGGTGGGAAGTGGTGATCGGCGTGTGCTTCCTGTTCCAGCCTACCACCCGCATCGCCATCGCGCTGCTGGCCATGCAGATGGTGGGCACGTTCATGCCACTCGTGATCCTGCCCGAGGTCACGTTCCAGCCGGGACGCATTCCGTACGCGCCGACGATGGAGGGGCAGTACATCATCAAAAACTTGCTCATCATCTCCGCTGCGCTCGTCGTGGGCGGCACGGTGCGCAGCACGCGTGAAGCGCCGTTGCGGTAGCGTTCAGCGAAACCACGCCTCGCGGTCGAGCGAGCGGTACTGGATGGCTTCGGCCAGATGCTCGGGACGAATGTCGGCGACTCCGGCGAGGTCAGCCAGGGTGCGGCCCACCTTGAGGATGCGGTCGTACGCACGGGCGCTCAGGCCGAGCCGCTGCATCGCGTTGCGCATCAGGCCCTGCCCGGAGGCGTCGAGGGCGCAGTGCTGGCGCACCAGGCGAGACCCCATCTGGGCGTTGCAGTGCACGCCCGCGTGCGCGGCAAAGCGCTCCGCCTGCCGCTGCCGTGCCGCCACGACGCGCGCCCGCACAGCCGCCGACGTTTCCCCGGACGCCCGGCGGTTGAGTTCTTCGAACGGCACGGGTGTCACCTCGATGTGCAGGTCGAGCCGGTCGAGCAGCGGCCCGGAGACGCGGCCCAGGTAGCGCTGCACCTGGGGCGGCGCGCACGTGCAGGCGTGGTGGGGACTGTTCAGGTGTCCGCACGGGCACGGGTTCATCGAGGCCACGAGCATGAAGCGAGCGGGAAACGAAACCGTCGAGCGGGCGCGCGAGATGGTGATGTGGCCTTCTTCGAGAGGCTGCCGAAGCACTTCGAGCACCTGCCGCTTGAACTCGGGCAGTTCGTCGAGAAAGAGGACCCCGTTGTGGGCAAGCGAGATTTCGCCCGGCACGGGATTGGCCCCGCCACCGCACAGCCCGGCGTCCGAGATGGTGTGGTGCGGCGCGCGGACGGGGCGCGTGGCGACGAGGCCGTGCGCGCCGAGCTTGCCGCCCACGCTGTGGATTTTGGTCGTTTCGAGGGCTTCGTCGAGCGTGAGCGGGGGCAGGATGGTGGGCAGGCGGCGCGCCAGCATCGTTTTGCCCGCACCGGGCGGGCCCACCATGAGCACGTTGTGCCCACCCGCCGCTGCCACTTCGAGCGACCGCTTGACGTTTTCCTGCCCGCGCACGTCGGCGAAATCCACCTCGTACTGCGCGGCAGCATCGAAAAGCGCGTCCAGGTTGCGGCGATAGGGGGATGCGCCGTTTTCGCCCGCGAGCACGCCCACGGCCTCGGCAAGCGTCCCGACGCCGTACACCTCGATGCCGTCCACGACGGCCGCCTCGGCGGCGTTGTCGGTGGGCACGACCACGGCCCGCTTGCCGTCGTGGCGCGCCTGAAGCACGGAGGGCAGCACGCCGCGCACGCCCCGCACACCGCCATCAAGGGCCAGTTCGCCCAGTATGCAGAAATCATCCAAGCGGGCACGTGGCAGCCTTTCCGACTGCGCTGCCAGCAGCCCGACGGCAATAGGCAGATCGAAGGCCGCGCCTTCCTTACGCACGTCGGCAGGAGCCAGGTTGACCGTCGTGGCCCCGCGTGGCACCGGCAATCCGGACGTTTTGAGGGCCGAGAACACGCGGTCTCGGCTCTCGCGCACCGCGCCATCGGGCAGGCCCACGACGGTGTAGCGCGGCAGGCCGGTTTCGACGTGGGTTTCGATCTCGACGGGCAGGGCGTCCACGCCAAGGCGGGCGCTGCTCCAGACGTGGCTGAGCATGGGATGAGCAGGTTGGTGGAGTGGAAGCAGCCGGGCGGCGGCGCCCTCGCATAGACCCTGCTGCACGCCTGTTGTAACCCGGCCCGCTCCCCGCGTTTTGCACCTTTAGCCTATCCCCATTTTTTTCAGTCCCCTATGGCACAACAGAAAGCGGGGAACCGCCTGACGAAAATTGCGGTTTGCGGCGCGTTTCTTACCGCAGCACCTCCATGCTCGACACGGCCAGCGAAGGCAGCGGCGAACGCCGCATCGGCCCCTCCGTCTCCCGCGACAAATGGCTCAGCCACGCCCGCGCCAAGCTCCAGCGCGGCTACGTCCTCATCGTGGGCAAGGGCAAGCGCACGGCCAACTTCTACTCGCG
>CBDUBO010000018.1:0-14265 GCA_965365405.1 uncultured Rhodothermales bacterium
GTGGCTGAGGAAAAAGGCAGCCAGGAGGGCACGCCGCAGCGCCAGGTCGAGTACGACCGCGGCGGCCAGTTCGGCATCGCCGCCGACCCACTCGTCAAATACCTCACCGCCGATCAGAAGCGCGACCTTGTGGCGCAAATGCAGCGCGAGATGCTGGAGGCTGCCGAGAACCTGGAGTTCGAGCGCGCCGCCGGCCTGCGCGACGGCATCGACCAGCTGGAAAAGCAACTCGCAGGGTGACGCGGGCGTTGGGCGCGCATGGAATCCGCCATCCTCGCCCTCGTCCAGCGCCTGCGCACCCGCCTCGAAGCGCTCTACGGCCCGCGCCTGGCCGGCGTGTACCTCTACGGCTCCCATGCCCGCGGCCAAGCCACAGCAGCGTCGGACGTGGACGTGCTCGTCGTGCTCCACGGCGACGTGGACGCCTTTGCCGAAATCGAGCGGATGTCGGAGGCCGCGTACACAATCGAGATCGAGACGGGGGAAGTGATCTCGCTGCTTCCTGTTTCGGCGGCCCGTTACGCCAAGGCGGATGAAGCCGTTTACCGCGCCATCCACCACGAGGGCATTCTGGTGTCATGAAAGGCGAACCGCTTGCTAAAGCCAGGCAAACGCTGGAGGCCGCCCGCTACCTGTTCGAAGGAGGCTTCTACAGCGAGAGCGTTGCGCGGTCGTACTACGCGGCTTTCTACGCGGCCCGCGCCGCACTGGCACATCACGGCGAATTCCCCCGAACGCATCATGGTGTACTGACCGCGTTCAGCCGCCGATTCGTTTCCTCTGGCCTTTTTGCCTTCGATACAGGACGCGCGCTCCGCAATCTCCAAAACAAGCGCCAGCTCGCTGATTATGACGATGGCGCGGAGATAACAGGCCAAGCGGCTTCTGTGGCGCTCGAACAGGCCACCCGGTTCATCGAAGCGGTGTCGTCCATTTTCGACCTGCCAGCCCCAAATTCTGGATGACCACGTAGATGCAGCGCGAGATGCTGAAGGCCGCCGAGAGCCTGGCGTTCAAGTGCGCCGCTGGCCTGCGCGACAGCATCGACCAGCTGGAAAAGCAAATTGCCACGGCGTGATGGGCGTCATGGAGTGAGCAGGGCGCTACCTTCCCGCCACAGAATGAACAGCCCCATCCCGACGAGGAAGACGGCAAAACCCCGCCGCAGCCCTTCCTGCGGGACTTTTTTGCCCACCCAGCTACCGGCGTACACCCCGGCGGTGCCGATGAGGGCGAACGTGCCGATGAGGCGGGCGTCCGGGTGGAGGCCGGCACTGGACAGCGTGCCCAGGTAGCGCGCAAAGCCCACGGCGCTATTGAGGGCGATAATGAGCAGGCTCGTTGCCACGGCCTCACGCATATCCAGCCCGACGAGCATGACGAGGGCGGGCACGATGAGAAATCCACCCCCGACGCCGACGAGTCCCGTGAGCACGCCCACGAACAGCCCCGCCACCGCGACCGTGACGGGGCTACTTTTGGCAATGGCTTCTCGCCGCCGGCCCTGGAGCATGGCGTAGGCAGCGGCCAGCATCACGACGGCGAACAGCAGCAACTGCACAGCTCCGGGTATCCAGCGCGCCGCCGTCGCTCCGGCAAACGCCCCCACCAGACCGGGCAACCCGAACAGCATCACCGTGCGGCCATGCACGCGGCCCGCCTTCAGATGTGGCAGCGCACCCGCCAGGGCAATCGTGCCGACGATGGCGAGGCTCTCGGCAATGGCGAGCTTGTCGGGCCGCCCCACGAGGTAGGTCAGTACGGGCACCGTGAGGATGCTCCCGCCCGACCCGAGCAGTCCCAACGTGAGGCCGATGAGCACGGCCCCGAAAATGGCATACAGCATGAACGGTACCCGTCAGGAGGCGACCGCGTCGCGCGTCTCTACGGTACCGACCTCGCGGTAGCGCCCGAAGCCCTCGTTGACGTACACGACCTCGTACCCCTCGTGCGCGAGGAAAGCGCTGGCGACGGCGGCGCGGACGCCGCTCTGGCAATGCACCAGCAGCGGCCTGTCTTTCGGAATCTGGTCGAGGTGGGCAGCCAGGCGCGTGTGCGCCACATTGACGGCACCGGGCACGTGCCCCGCATCGTACTCGCTCTGTCGCCGCACGTCCACAACGGTGCGCGTGCCCGACGCGCCATTCTCGGCCACAGCCTCGAACGTTGTCTGCGGGATCGCGGCCATCTCGCCGCCCGAAGCCGCGTAGGCGTCGAGCGTGGCAGGCGTGGCGTAGCCTACGATACGGTCGAGCCCGATGCGTACCAGGTCGCGCACCGCTTCCTCGACCCGTTCGGCCTCGACGACGAGCACGAGCGGCGTGTCGGGCTCGGTCATGAACGAGCCTGCAACGGTGTTGAAGGCGTTGGTGAGCGGGACGTAGAGCGCGCCGGGCAGGTGGGCCGCCATAAAGGCGTCGCGGTCGGCGCGCGTGTCGAGCACGACGGTGGCTTCGGACAAGGTGCCCAGCGCCTCGGCGCTCAGTGCGCGCGGCTGCGGCAACGCGGGCAGCGGCGGCACGCCGTCGCGGTTGAGTTTCTTCATGCGCGCGAAGTAGAGCGGCGGCTCGGGCTGCGCGTCCAGGATAGAGGCGACGAAGGCCTCCGCGCCCCCTTCCGCCGCGCCGATGGAAGCGTTGTAGCGCTTCTCGTAGCCCACTGTGGACTGCGGCACTGCGCCCAGCGCCTTGCCGCACGCGCTGCCCGCGCCGTGGCCGGGCCACACCTGCAGGTGGTCGGGCAGGTGCAGAAAGCGCTGCACGCTGCTGAAGAGGTGCCGAGCCGAAGGCTCCTGCATCCCCGTCACGCCCGCGGCGGATTCCAGCAGGTCGGGCCTTCCCAGGTCGCCCACGAACACGAAATCTCCCGTCACCATGCCCATCGGACTGCTGGCCCCGCCGCCCATGTCCGTCACCAGAAAGGCCATGTGTTCGGGGGTGTGGCCGGGCGTGTGGACGGCTTTGATCTCGATGTTGCCCACGCGGAACGTATCGCCGTCGTGGAGAAAGGTCACGTCGAGGTCACCTTTTTTGGCCCACTTCGAATCCCATCCCTCTTCCGCGCCCTCGTCCGACAGGAAGAGGCGCGCACCCGTCTTTTCGGCCAGCGCCTGCGCGCCCGAGAGAAAGTCGGCGTGGATGTGCGTTTCCGCCACGGCGGTGATACGCAGCCCCTCGGCAGCGGCGGCGGCGAGGTAGCGGTCTATGTCGCGCTCAGGGTCCACAACGAGCGCTTCGCCCGTTTTCTGGCAACCGATGAGGTAGGCGTACTGGGCGAGTTTGGGGTCTACGATCTGTCGGAAAAGCATGGCAGTTCAGAGCTGAGGATGCAAAAAACGGAATTACGGCCGGAAAGGTCAGTGCGGCAATCGCGCCCGCACGAGCGCGTATGTCCACGTGCCGCTTACAGCGGCGGCCAGGACGACGAGAAAGACGGGCAGGCCCGCGCCGATGAGGGCGAAAAGCGGGCCGGGGCACGCGCCCACGAGGGCCCAGCCGAGTCCGAAGAGGGTGCCTCCTACGGCGTAACGCACGCCCGGCACGCGGCCCGCACGCCACTGCTTGGGTTCGAGCACGATGGGCTCGCCGTGGAGCGTGCGCAGGTTTAGCTTGCGGATGAGCCACAGGGAAAGCGCCGCCACGGCCACAGCGCTACCGATGATGCCGTAGAGGTGGAAACTGTCGAAGCGAAACATCTCCTGGATGCGGTACCACGAGGCTACCTCGCTCCAGATGAACAGCACCCCCAGGTACACGCCGAGGGTGGCGTAGCCCAGCAGCGACAGCGCGGTGTTGCCTTCGCGCAGCGCTTTTTCGCGCAGCGCAGCGGGCACCTGCTCGGTGTCGAGGCACTCGTAATCGGGGGGAAGGGTCAGTTCAGTGTGCATGGGTCAAGCGAGAAAAGGCAGCAGCAAGGGCAGGAGCAGGTGCGTGGCCACGAGCCCGCCGGCAAAGAAGCCGAGCACGGCCACGAGCGAAGCGGGCTGGAGGTCGGCCAGGCCGGAGATGGCGTGGCCACTGGTGCAGCCGCCGGCGTAACGCGCCCCAAAGCCCACCAGAAAACCACCGCCCACGAGCAACACGAGCCCTGCCGGCGAGGCCAGTGTGCCCCAGGAGAAGAGGCCTTGGGGCACGAAACCGCCCACGCTGGACAGGCCGATCTGCTGGAGCGCCTGCCGCGTGCTTTCCGCCACGTGCGCGCCCGCCTGGGGTTCACCTAGGAGTTGGAACGTCAGCAGGCCGCCCAGCCCGATGCCAACAGCGAAGACGAGATTCCACAGGCCCGCGTGGCGCCAGTCGTAGCGCAGAAAGTCCGGCTTGAGGCGGGCGGGCAGCGGTGTAGCCGCGCAAAGGTGACGCATGTTGGCCGAGAGGCCGAACACTTTGCCACCAAACAGCAGCAGCGCCGGCACGATGAGTCCGATAAGGGGCCCGGCCACGTACCAGGGCAAAACGGAGGGAAGGGTCATAGAAATAGGCTGGTTGATAACCGAGCGCGGTTGTATAACTCAAAAGTTGTATTGTTCCAGCGCCAAGGCTGCTTTTTAACTCCCAATGGTGCAGTGAGCTACCCATGGATCTTTGCCGCCCCTTATCGTATAACCCCGTCGTTAGATATACAGGTGACTGAATGAACCCCGACCTTGTCCCGGATGACTTTTTCGAACAGGTGGCCCGGCGTTTCCGAACCCTGGGAGAACCCGTGCGGCTGAGTTTGCTCAACGTGTTGCAGACGCACGGCGAACGCACCGTGCAAGAACTCGTGGCGGCTACGGAGCAGAGCCAGGCCAACGTGAGCAAGCACCTGAGCATTCTGCTGCGCGAGGGCATGGTGGAGCGGCGGCAGGAAGGGCTCTACGCCTACTACCGCATCGCCGACCCCACGATTGCAAGCCTGTGCCTGCTCGTGTGCAGCCGCCTCCAGGCCGAGGCTTCGTCGTAGTCCGCGGCTATCTTTACCCCTATGGATGCCGCTTACTACACGACCTACGCGCGCGTGGAGGACGACCACTGGTGGTTCGCTGCGCGCCGCCGCATTCTGGCCCGGGTGCTGGACGGACTGGATCTGCCCGCCGACGCACGGCTGCTCGAAGTAGGCTGCGGCACGGGCGGCAACCTCGCCCTGCTGGCGCGCTATGGCAGCGTCGATGCCGTCGAGATGGATGCCGGGGCAGCAGCGCACGCGCAGGCCCGCGGCATCGGCCCCGTAGTGCAGGGCTGGCTGCCCGACCACATGCCTCCGGCCCGACCCTACGACGTGGTAGGCCTCTTCGACGTGCTCGAACACATCCCGGACGACGGCGCCGCGCTCGACGCCCTGGTGCCGTTCGTGCGCCCCGGCGGCTGGCTGGTGCTGACGGTGCCTGCCTACATGCTGCTCTGGAGCCGCCACGACGAAGTGAACCATCACCAGCGGCGCTACCGGCGCGGTGCGCTCGCGCGCCTGGTAGAGCAGGCCGGCTTTCAGGTACAGCACGCCACCTATTTCAACACGCTCCTGTTTCCCGTGGTGGCGGGCGTACGCTTGCTGGGCAGGCTCCGCCCCGGGCAAGAGGCGGTCAGCGACGTGGAGACCGTACCGCCTACGCTGCTCAACCGCGCGCTTGAAACCCTCTTCGCTGCCGAGCGCCACCTTGCTCCGCGCCTGCCTCTTCCCTTCGGCGTGTCCGTGCTCGTCGTGGCCCGGCGGGTTGCGGCCTGAGCACGCGCCACCATGCGGATATAACGCCCGCGTTGCGGCGCATTCCGGCGGCGCGTGCTACCTTGAGCGCCGCTATCGTCCATCCGCATGGATCAACCTCGGCTCCTGTTCAACAAGTCGCAGAAGTTTTTGCGCAGCGCCTCCGTGCTGCTGGAACTGGAGGACTACGACTCCGTCGCCTCGCGCGCGTACTTCGCCATGTTCTACGCCGCCCAGGCGCTCCTCATGCACCGCCGCATCAACGTCGCTACGCAGCAGGGCATCCGGTCGGCCTTCGTGAGCGCCTTCGTCGAGTCGGGCGAGCTGCCCGAACGCGCCGCCGAAGTGCTCAACTACGGCCAGCGGCTCCAGGAAGTGGCCGACTACGCCCACCAGTTCAGCACCTCTGCCCAGGACGCCGAGGAACTGCTCCAGGAGGCCGAGGCGTTCGTCAACACCCTCGAAGTGCTGAGCCGCGACGCCGAGCACGCGTGAAACCTGCACGAAGCGTTGAACGCGGGCCGCTGCCCGTCGTATGCTTGCAGGCTGTTTAGCGCCATACCTCAGTTTTTTCCGCATAGACCCGACGGGCCATGAAGCCGAATATCCACCCCGCGTACAAAATGGTCACCCTGCGCCTGGCCGACGGCACCGAGTACCAGACGCGCTCGACCATGAGCACGGACGTTTACTCTACCGAAGTGGACGCCACCAACCACCCGTTCTACACCGGCAAGCGCCAGTTCGTGGACACGGCTGGCCGCGTGGAGAAGTTCATGCGCCGCTACGGTGCCCGCGACAAGAAGTAAACGCGGAACCGCCCTCTTCTACGCCGTCTGCTCTCTCCGGGCAGGCGGCGTTTTCATTTGCAAGAGGGCAACGCTTAATTGCCAACGATCAATAGGGTCTCGTGTCTTCCTTCGGTTGACAATTGATCATTGACGAATTGCCCATCGCTTATGCCCTTCAACGCCGTCCCCCTCATCCGCGCCAAGCGCGAAAAGCAGACCCTCGCCGCCACGGGCGTGCGCGACCTGGTGCGCGCCTATACCGGCGGAGACGTGCCCGACTACCAGATGAGCGCGTTTCTGATGGCCGCGCTCCTCAACGGCCTCGATACTACCGAAACCGCCGCGCTGACGGAGGCCATGCTGCACTCCGGGATCGTCGTAAACCTGTCGGACGTGGCCGGGCGCAAGGTGGACAAGCACTCGACGGGCGGCGTAGGCGACAAGGTTTCCCTCCTGCTCGCGCCGCTCGTGGCCGCCTGCGGCGTGCCCGTACCCATGATTTCGGGGCGCGGGCTGGGCCACACGGGCGGCACACTCGACAAGCTTGAATCCATCCCCGGATTTCGCACCAACCTTTCGCTCGACGCTTACCGCACTCACCTCGAAAAGCACGGCGTCGTAATGATCGGGCAGACGGATGAGATCGCACCCGCCGACAAGAAGATCTACGCCCTGCGCGACGTGACGGCGACGGTCGAGTTCATCCCGTTCATTGCGGCCTCCATCATGTCCAAAAAGCTTGCTGCCGGGCTGGACGCGCTCGTGCTCGACGTGAAGATGGGGCGCGGTGCGTTCATGCAGCAGGAAGCCGATGCCCGCCGCCTGGCCGAGACGCTGGTCGGCATCGGACTGGCAGCGGGCGTCCCCACCATTGCCCTGCTCACCGGCATGGACGTGCCGTTGGGCCGCGCCGTTGGCAACTGGCCCGAAGTCGTCGAGACGGTGCGGTGCCTGCGCGGCAACACAACGGGGGCCGAGGACCTGATGGAAGTCACCCTGGGCCTCGCCGGCGAGATGCTGGCACTGGGCGGCGTGGCGGCCACACCCGAGGCAGGCCGCGCCCAGGCGCAGACCGCGCTGACAGACGGGCGCGCGTGGCGGAAATGGGTGGAACTGGTCGAGGCGCAGGGAGGCAGCACGGAGGCGTTCGAAGATCCCGAAGCGCGCGAAGGCTACACCCCGGCGCGTGTATTGAGGGCAGAACAGGACGGCTATCTGTCCGACCTGGACGCGCTCGCCGTCGGGCAGCTCAGCGTAGAGATGGGCGCGGGCCGCCGAACCAAAGAGGATGCCGTAGATCCGCTCGCGGGGATCGTGCTGCACGCCAAGCCCGGCGAAGCGGTGTCGAACGGGCAACCGCTCGCCTCGCTCTACACGCAGCGCACCAGCCGGCTGGACGAATTCGAAGCGGCCTTCCGCACCGCCTGCACGTTTTCCACAACCCCGCCTCCGCCCCCCAAATCCCTCGTCCGCGACCGGTACGATGGAAGCAAGTGGCGAAACGCCTAGGTGCGGGCAACCCCCGCCGCGCATTCGGGTAGAGGCGCAGCAGCCCCCCATCCGACCCTCGGCACTCGCAACTCGACCCTTCCCCCGGTGCCCGTTCTCGCCAACTACTACGTCACCTACCGCTGCAACGCCAAGTGCGGCTTCTGTGACATCTGGGAGCAACCGTCTCCGATGGTGAACCTGGACGACGTGCGGCGCAACCTTGACGATCTCAAAAGGCTGGGCGTGCGCGTGGTGGATTTCACGGGCGGCGAACCCCTTTTGCACCCGCGCCTGCCGGAGATGCTCGCGCTGGCCAAAGAACGCGGCTTTCTCACGACGGTCACCACCAACGGGCTGCTCTACCCCAAACGCGCCGAGAAGCTGCGCGGACTGGTGGACCTGCTGCACTTCTCCATCGACTCCTCCCGCCCCGACGAGCACGACGCCTCACGTGGCGTCCGCTGTTTTTCGAAGCTGATGGAAAGCATTGAGGTGGCCCTCCGGCTCGGCGAGCGGCCCGACCTGCTCTTCACCGTCACCAACGAGAGCGTGGCGCGGCTGGACGAGATTTACCACACCATCTCGCGGCCCAACAAGCTGCTGCTCATCCTCAACCCCCTCTTCGAGTACAACAGCCTCGGCGCCGGGCTCGATGACGCGGTGATGAAGACGATGGAGCGGTATGCCCGTAAGCCGTACACGTACCTGAACCCCGCCTTTCTGACACTCAGGCGGCGCGGTGGTAACAACCCCGAGGCGCCGGTCTGCCGCGCCGTCTCGACGAGCGTCGTCATCTCGCCCTTCAACGAAATCGTGCTGCCATGCTACCATTTCGGGTTGGAGAAGCTGCCCATCGAGGGCAACCTCTACAGCCTGTGGCACAGCGACACTGTGAAGGGCCACCAGGCGATGGAGGGCCGCCATCCCATCTGTAAAGGCTGCACCGTCAACTGCTACTTCGAGCCCTCTTTCGCCACGGCCCCCGCGACGGCGTATTTCTGGCAGAGCCTGCCCAGCAAGGTCAAGTACAGCTGGACGAAGTTCGTCGTGCAGCGCCTGCGCGCCAGGCTCGGCCCCCAGCAGGCCATCCTGCCCGACTTCGACGCGCTCGTGGCCGCCGAAGCAGGGGGCGACGGCGCACCGGTGGGCGGCGCCTTTGCAGGGTGAAGCCATCATCACGCTGCCACGCTCCTACTCCTCCCTGCTATGACAAACGTGCTTTTCGCAGGCGCTGCACCCGAACAGGCGCGGGCTGGCCTCATCCTGCTGCACGGGCGCGGCGCTACGGCCGAGAGCATCCTGCCGCTTGCTTCCGAACTGATGGACTTGAGCCAGGTAGCCGTGGTCGCGCCGCAGGCCCAAGGCGGCTCGTGGTATCCTAACCGGTTCATTGCGCCGATACCCGAAAACGAGCCTTTTCTAGGCCAGGCGCTAGCGCGGGTGGGAGAAAGCGTCGCCTTGCTGGAACAGGCCGGTATTCCAACGGCCCGGCTTGTACTGGGGGGCTTTTCGCAGGGGGCGTGCCTCGCGCTCGAATACGCGCTGCGCCATGCCCGGCGCTATGGGGCGTTGCTGGGCTTTAGCGGGGGCCTCATCGGTCCGCCCGGCACGCAATGGAAGGCAAAAGGTCGGCTCGATGGCACACCCGCCTTTCTGGGCTGTGCCGACGCCGATCCGCACATCCCTCTCGCACGCGTCGAGGAAACAGCGGGTGTACTCAGCGCCTACGGAGCTACCGTCACCGCCCGCATCTACCGCGGTGGCTGGCACACCATCGTGCCCGATGAAATCACACACGCCCGCGCCCTGCTGGCACCCCTCGCGGCTTCAGCCTAACGCGAGCGCCACGTCCGCAGCCACCCCGTCGCCAGAGACGACCGGCAGGCGGAAGCTGTGCTGGTCGGGCAGCAGCGCATAGGTGCGGAAGTGCCGGTTGGACACAAACCAGACTTCATCGCGGTCATTGCTGAGGATGAAGTACGCTTCCGAGGTTTCAGAGGGGGTGTGCAGACCCAGCACGCGGTAAGCGGTGCCCGTGGAGAAGCCATTTGCGAGCGGACGAGGCTGCGGAGCGCGTTCGCCCTGCATTTCTTGAACCGTGACGTACAGACCGGGACAGAGGGTGAGCATATGGAATGATGAGACGACCTGTCCCGCAAATAACAGCAAGCCTTCGGGCCGTGCTGCTACGTTTCCGCTACTGGATATGTGTGCAAAAAAGAAGGCTGCACCCCCGAAGGAGTGCAGCCTGGTAGTCAAAGACCGGTTAGGGTCAGGGCGTCACGTTGCAGTTGCCCGACGGGCTCTGCGGGTTCGTCGAGACGCAGGCGTCGAGCGAACCGGTGAGGTTGCCGACGAGCACGCCGTTGAAGAAGATGGAGTCCTGCTGGACGTTGTCGCCGCTGGCGCGCGTCAGGTCGGCAACGGTGCCGAACTGCTGCATGGCCGGCTTCTGGTAGCTGAGCTTGTTCATTTCTGCAGATGGATAAAGAGGAAAAGACGTCTGCCCTTTCAGGCCTCGTTATAATACAATTGGCGAAGGCGCAAGGATGCGCTACTTGCCATGCACTTCCGGGCCCCCTGTGCTACGCATTCGGCGCACCATATGCGCCATTTCTCCCATGTGCAAATAAGACAATTGGCTCGGAAGCGCTTTTTGAGGGCCATTGTGCAAGCTCGGCCCCAGCCTTACGGGGATTCACCAGTTAGACGTTGCAGCCGTGAAAATATCGTCTGCAACCTGTTCCAGGGCACTCTGGGCAGCCTGCGTCTCGCCCTCAGGCCCATCTGCTGCGGCGTCGTAGTCCGAGAAGGCGGTGAAGGTTTGTTCGAGAAGCGGGCGGGCGGCATCTCGGGCGGCGTAGCGAATCTGCACGCTGATGGTGACGCGGGTGCGCTGTGCGCGGTCGGCCCCGACAGCGGTGGGCTCATTGCGGTAGCCCGTGATGCGCGCCTGCAACACGGCGTCGGCCGCTGCTTCGTCGGGTTCGAGGCGCAGGCGCGTTTGCCGCACGAAGCGGTCGGTGAGCAAACGCGTCAGTTCGTCCGGGAGCGCGGGTAGCGGGGTCGCTGCCTCCAACTCGGCCAGCGGGATGGCAATAGTGTTGAGTTCGGACGGAATGGTAGCGCCCGAAAAGCTGTAGTACCCGCATCCGGCCAGCAGCAGCGCGGCCATGGACCAGCCGGAAAACGTCCTACCGATAGCGACCGTAGTCCTCATCCTCGGCATCGTCGTCGTTATCGTCCTCAGTGAAGCGGCCCAGTCCGGAGAGCATCGAGCCCATGATGTCGCTGTAGCGGCGACCCGTCTCAACGCTGTCCTTGCCCACGAGCGAGTGCTGGTGCAACCCTTCGAGGACGAATTCCATCGCGGAGGCTTTTTCGGCGGGCGTCGCGTAGCCCATGAACTTCTTGGCGACTTCGGCCAGCCCGTCCACGGCGTCGAGTGCCTGCGCGTAGGGCACGAACGGCAGGTCGGGGCGGAGCGTGACGGTGCCGCCCTTGGAAAACCAGTCGAGCACCTTCTGGTACTCGGCCCGTCCCCGCTTGCGGTCGGTGGGGTCGGGGCAGTAGCGGAGAAAAGTGGCGCGCACGGCCTTGCCCACGAGAAGCTGCGCCACGCCCGCCGCGCCGGTCTGCTCGCCCTCGTACACCAGTTCCACCTTGCCCGTGACCGCGGGTTCGAGGTACACGAGGTCGCTGGGGCGCAGCGCCGTTTCGGCCTCGCCGTTCACGAGCGCGCGGCGCTCAGCGGCAGAGATGAGGTTCTCCAGCCCCGCCCGCGTCATACGCGCCGACACGCCCGACTTCTGATCGACGTACTCGCTGGCCCGCGCCTCGAAAGCCGTCTGCTCGACGATTTCGCGGAAGTAGTGCGGGATGTGCACGCGCACGCCGTCGCGCTCCTGCCACGCCTCCTGCTGCGTCACGGCCACGCCCACTTCGAGCGTGCGCGGGTAGTGCGTGAGAATCTGCGAGTCGATGCGGTCTTTGAGCGGCGTGATGATGGCCCCGCGGTTGGTGTAGTCCTCCGGGTTGGCCGTGAACACCATCAGCACGTCGAGCGGGAATCGGATGTTGAAGCCCCGAATCTGGATGTCCTGCTCCTCCATGATGTTCAACAGCCCCACCTGAATGCGCGGCGCGAGGTCGGGCAGTTCGTTGATGCAGAAGATGCCCCGGTTGGTGCGCGGGATGATGCCGAAGTGGATCACGTCCTCATCCGCATAGGTGAGGCGCTGGTTGGCCGCCTTGATGGGATCGATGTCGCCGATGAGGTCGGCGATGGTGGTGTCGGGCGTGGCGAGCTTTTCGCCGTAGCGCTCGCTGCGGTGCAGCCAGCCGATCTCCGTCTGCTCGCCGTCGCGGGCGACTTTCTCGCGGGCGTAGCGGGAGAGCGGCTTGAAGGGATCGTCGTTGAGTTCGCTGCCCTTCACGACGGGCACGAACTCGTCGAGCAGGCTGGGTAGCATCCGCACGAGCCGGCTTTTGGCTTGCCCGCGCAGGCCCAGCAGGATGAGATCGTGGCGGCCCAACAGGGCGTGCTTGAGTTGGGGCAGGACGCTCTCCTCGTACCCCAGGATGCCGGGAAAGAGATCCTTTCCGCTGCGCAGCGCCGCGATGAGGTTTGCGCGCACCTCGTCTTTGACGGAGCGAGGCGTGTAGCCGGCAGCCCGGAGGGCACCGAGGGTCTTGATCTGGTCGGGACTCATGCAGTGGGGCGGCCTGTGCAGGCGTGCAGGCCGGGGCGGATAGGCGGGGCGGTAGCACGGCGCGGCGCGGGGGCGGTTCCACCGCCGCTTGCCTGCCGTGTGAGCGCGTCGCATCTTGCGGCTCCATCCCGCTACCGCCATGCACGCCGCACTTACCGTACTGCTTTTCGGCCCGCGCACGCCGGCTTCAGAAGCGTTTGCCGACCGGCTCGAAGTCCTGGGCGCGCACGTCGCGTGGGACGGGTCGAAGGCCGACTATCCGGCGGCGCTGACGTTCACCTTCAGCGAAACGCTGGCGGGCCTGCGCGTGCGCACGCCCGACGGCGAGGTGCACGACCCCGCCGACCCCGACACGGCCGCCCGCCTGCTCGTCGGAGCGGCCCTCACGCGGGGACGCTTCTACAGTGCCCTCCTCGAAGCCATGCCCGACGGCATCGCGCGCATCGGGCGCGACGGCACGTATCTCTTCGTCAAGGCCGCCGGCGATTACGAGAGCGTCCAGGCCCCGCACCGCCTGCTGGGGCGAAACGTGTTCGGCGTCCTCCCCGAAAGCCTGGCCCGGCAGGCCATGGAGGCTGCCCACGCCGCCCTCGACACAGGCACGCTCCAGCGCTTCGAGTACGAGGTAGAAGTCAACGGCCAGCCGCGCAGGCGGGAGGCGCGCGTGGTGCCCTCCGGGCCGGACGAGGTGCTCGCCATCATGCGCGACGTGACCGAGCAGCACGCCGCGCAGCAGCGCGTGGCCCAGCGCGAGCAGCAGTTCCGCGCCCTCTTCGAGCACTCGCCCGACGCCATCGTCGTCATCCAGCCCGATGGCCTGGTGCTGGACGCCAACCCGGCGGCGTGCCGCCTCCACCGCATCGAGCGCGGGCAACTGGTGGGCGGGCACCTGCTCACACTTGTCCCCGACGCGCTCCACCACGCCGTGCTCGAAGGGCTCGGCGGGCTCGTAAGCGGGGCGCTGCCGTACGCCGACGCCGTCGTGCTCGACACCGAGGGCCGCGAGATCTTTGTCGAGATCCGCGCCACCAACTTCCGCTACGGCGATCAGGACGCCATCCTGCTCCAGGTGCGCGACGTGACGGCCAGGCGGCGCAGCGAGGCCGAGGCGCGGCAGCACCTGGGCCTGGTGCGCACCATCGTCCGGCACGCGCCCGTTATCCTGTTCTCGCTCGACGCGGAGGGCGTCATCACGCTGGCCGAGGGGCGCGGCCTCGACGCCTTCGGCCGGCGCGCCGAGGGGGCCGTGGGCACCTCGGCCGTCGAGCGCTTCCGCCGCCTCGCCGGCTTCGGCGAGGCTGTGGCGCAGGCCCAAGCCGGTATGGACGTGGCCCGGTCGTTCCGGCTGGGGGGGCGCTACTTCGAGTGCCGCTTCACCCCGGACGGACAGGCCGGCGTCATCGGCGTGGCCCTCGACGTGACGGACGTGCTGCGCGCCAAGGAGCAGGCCGAAAAGCTGAGCACCCAGCTACGCGACCTCACGGCGCGGCAGGAAGAGGCCCAGGAAGCCGAGCGCGCCCGCATCTCGCGCGAGGTGCACGACGTGCTGGGCCAGTCGCTCACCGCCATCCGGCTCAGCGCCGCCCGCATCG
>CBDUBO010000019.1:0-14123 GCA_965365405.1 uncultured Rhodothermales bacterium
ATGTCCGTCCATTTCAAGAAGAAGTCTGCCAAGACGAATCAGAGCATCCCGACGGCGTCCCTCCCGGACATCATCTTCATGCTCCTGATCTTCTTCATGGTGACGACGGTGCTGCGCGAGCAGGACCTGCTCGTTCGCACCGTGCTGCCGCAGGCGGAAGCCATTGACAAGATCGAGGAGAAGCGCCTCGTCTCCTACCTCTACATCGGCCCCAAAAAGCTGGAAGGCACCGCCGTGGGTGAAACGGCCATCCAGATTGACGACGCCCTCGTGGACGACCTCAACAACATCCGCACGATCATGTACGAAAAGCTCATCGACGAGCCGCGTATGATCGTGTCGCTTCGTGTGGATGGGGACGCCGAATCGGGCACGCTCGTAGACGTGCAGCAGGAACTGCGCGAAGCCGGGACGCTCCGCATCAACTACTCGACCAAGCGCGAAGCCCAGTAACGTTTCGTTTGCCAATAGAGCCCTGTCCGTGTGGCAGGGCTTTTTTTTTGTAGTCGCCATGATCCAGCGTATTCAGTCGCTCTATCTCCTCCTTGCTGCCCTCGCTCTCGTCGCCTTTGCACTTATCGGCGTGCCCCACCCGACATTTCTGGCGCCTTACCCCTGGCTGTCGTATGCCTTGCTGGCCCTGACTGGCCTGGGCGTCGTGCTCACTCTCGTCGCCATCTTTCTCTACACCAACCGTCAAAAGCAACAGCAGATGGTTGGGCTTGATCAATGGCTCGTGCTGCTCACCCTCGCGGTGCTCGTGGTGTCTTTTGCGCTCGTTCCCGGCCTGCGGGAGACGCTTACGGTTCCGACGTCCGCAATGGGCTATGCCATGCTCCTGCTCGCGTACGTGTTCATCCGCCTCGCGCGCCGCGCCATTGGCAAAGACATTGCGCTCGTCCGCTCGATGGACCGACTGAGGTGAGTACAGACGAGGAGCGCATCCCCGTACACGTGTTCGTGGTGCTGACCGTAGGGCTGATCACGTTCGGTGCCAGTGCGCTGCTCATCCGCGCCGTCAACGAAACCAGTACGGCGCCCGCGCTCTCGGTGGCATTCTGGCGCACGGTGTTCGGCGCCCTCGTACTGGTGCCCTACGTGCTCGTGCGGGGGCGCGCCGAAGTTCGGGCACTGCATGGACGCGACTGGCTTTTCATCGCGGGCGCGGCGCTTCTGCTGAGCGCGCACTTTATCACGTGGATCACGTCGCTCTACTACACGTCCGTGGCGAGCGCAACGGTGCTGGTGACGACCTCGCCCCTCTTTCTGGCCGTCCTCGGCTTCGTGGTGCTGGGCGAGCGCTACCGCTGGCCGCTCTACGGAGCTGTCGTCATCGGTGTCGTGGGCGCAGCGCTGCTGGCGCTCGAAGGGCCTACCGCATCGGCGTCGCGTCCCCTACTGGGCAATGGGCTGGCGCTTGGCGCGGCCCTTTTCATGACGCTCTACCTCCTCATCGGGCGCGTGGTGCGGCAACGCATTTCGTTCATTGCCTACGTGTTTCCGCTCTACGCCCTCATCGCACTTATCGTAGGTGGGGCGGTGTGGGTGGCGGGCGCGCCTGTGTGGGGACTGGAGGGGCACGTGTACGGCTTGTGCCTGCTCATGGCGCTCGGGCCGCAGCTCATCGGGCACGGCTCGTTCAACTACGCGCTGCGCTACGTGCCTGCTGTGATGCTGGGCCTGCTGTCACTCACCGAGCCCATCGGGGCCACGGTGGGCGCGTACTTCCTGTTCGGGGAGCGCCCTGGGGCGTGGGGCGTGGCCGGCATGGGCGTCACGCTCATTGCGGTGGCCCTCGCCGTCTGGTTCGAGCAGCGGGGCAAGCGGTCTGTACGGCGTGGCGAAGCGGTGAGGGGAGAGCGCTGAGAACGTGGTGATGCCACCCGCAAAATGCGCCGCGGCGATGCTACCCAGGTAGGGCGGAAACGGGCCATCCGAAAGGGGGCGCTCGTCGGCGAACAGCCTTTTCATGCGATGGGCGTCGCGGTACGCCCGCACGACGGCTCCGACCTCGCTCCACGAGCGCAGCGCGGCGAAACGCGCTGCCGCGAGGGCATCGAGCGCCAGCCGGGCCGGAAAAACGCGCGCCCACGTGCGCGGCGTCAGGTTTTTGTAGAGCAGCAGCAGGTTGTTGCGGAAGTTGAAATACGTCTTGCGGGCGTTTCCCTGCGGCAGCGATGCCCCGCCGATGTGGTACACATGGCTCTGGGGCACGGCGTACACGTGGTGCCCGGCCCGCTGAAGCCGCCAGCACAGGTCGATCTCTTCCATGTGCATGAAAAACCGCTCGTCCAGCAGCCCCACGCTGTCGAGTGCGGTACGACGCAGCAGCAGAGCCGCGCCCGTAGCCCAGAAAACGCGCTGCGGCGCGTCGTACTGACCGCCGTCCGGTTCGAGATGCGAGAAGATGCGACCCCGTGTAAACGGATAGCCGTAGGCATCGAGAAAGCCGCCCGCCGCGCCCGCATACTCGAACTGCGTGCGCCGGTCGTAGCGAAGGAGTTTGGGTTGAACCGCCCCCGTCTCCGGGTGCGATTCCATCCACGCCACGAGGGGCCCGAGCCATTCCGCCGGCACCTCCACGTCGTTGTTGAGCAGCATCACGTAGCGCCCCCGCGCCGCGCCGATGCCCGCGTTGTTGCCCCCGCAAAAGCCCCGGTTTTCGTCCAGCGCCACCACGCGCACACCGGGGTAATGCGTTTCCAGCCATGCTACCGTGCCGTCGGTGGAGCCGTTGTCCACCACGACGACCTCGAAGGACGGATAATCGGTGGCGAGCACGCCGGGCAGGCACGTTTCGAGCAGCACCCGTCCATTCCAGGTGACGATGACGATAGATACGTCGGGCGGGTCTTCGCGCGGCATGGGCAGTGGGGCAGGGGCGGGCGAATAATAAAACGCCGGGGCCGCCCTGAGGCTACCCCGGCGTCTCCACCAGAAAGAAGTGCGTTGGAGAAGTGCGCCCACAAAGACACGCCTACCTTTGGCTGCATACCCCGGCGCTTCCAGAAAATTTGAGACGTTGATCAAGCTGCGCACCGACTTCCCGCCCACCCCGGAAGGGGCCCGCGACGCGCTGAACCAGGTCTGGGGGTTCTCGGACTTTCGGCCGGCCCAACAGCAGGCCATAGGTGCTGTACTCTCCGGGCGTGACGTGCTGGCCATTCTGCCTACCGGAGGCGGCAAATCCCTGCTGTACCAGATCCCGGCATTACTGGGTAAAAGCCCCGTGCTCGTGGTCTCGCCCCTTATCGCGCTCATGCACGACCAGGTGGCGCGGCTCCAGGAAGTCGGCATACCGGCCATCGCGCTCGATGGCAGCCTGGGCGTGCGTCGTGTGGAGCAAGCCTTGATTGATGCCCGTTATGGCAAATACAAAATCCTTTATCTCACCCCCGAAAGGCTAACGACGGAGCTGTTTCAGGCCTACGCGCCCGATCTGGGTGCAGGTCTGCTGGCCGTTGACGAAGCGCATTGCGTGAGCGAGTGGGCTCCGCATTTCCGCCCCTCGTACCGGACGATCCCGGAGGCGCGGGCGCTTCTGGGCAATCCGCCGGTGCTGGCGGTGACGGCGACGGCCACCCCGGAAGTGCGGCGGGACATCGAAGCGCTGCTGGCGCTGCGCGACCCGGAGAAGATCGTCCAGGGCTTCGAGCGGCCCAGCCTCAGCCTGACGGTGCTGCGCGAGGACAACAAACGAGCACGCGTGCTGGAGATCTTAGGGCGCATCGGTGGGGCAGGCATCGTCTATGCTTCTACGCGGCGCGACGCTGAGGCGTGGGCTGGCTGGCTGGAAAGCCAGGGCGTGGGCGCGGCAGTCTACCACGGCGGGATGGAGAAGGGGGCGCGCGCGGCCTCAGCAGACCGGTGGATGAAGGGCAAGGCGCGCGTCATGGTAGCTACAAACGCTTTCGGGATGGGCATAGACCGCCCGGACGTGCGCTTCGTCGTCCACGTGGACGTGCCGGCTTCCCTCGAAGCCTATTACCAGGAGGCCGGTCGTGCCGGGCGCGACGGAGCCCCTGCGCACGCCGTCTTGCTGTGGCAGCCGCGCGACCTGGAAACGCAGCAAACGCTGCGGGCGCAGAGCCATCCCACGCGCAAACAACTCGCCGCCGTATTCGACGCGGTCGGGAATCTGGGGCAGGTGGCCGTGGGCACGCTGCCCGCGGCACCGCTCACGGTGGCTGTAGAGAAGGTGGCGCAGCTCGCCGGCGCGGCACCCGCGCTCGTGCGGAACGCGTTCGACGTGCTCGAACGCGCAGAGGCGCTGCGGGTCGAGGTGCCGCAGGGCGACGGGCAGTTCCGATGGCTGGCGACGCGCGATGCCCTTTTGTCGGGCGTGGGTAAATCGGACGGCGTGGCGCGGTTCATTGCGCACCTGGTGCGGGCGCTCCCACGCGAAGCGTTTCTGGAAGACGTGGACGTGTCGCTCGGCTGGCTGGGGCGGGGCCTGAAGCTGCCGCCGGCGCGCGTGGCGCGCGGCCTCGCTTTTCTGGAAGCGCGCGGACTGGCCCGCTGGCAACCCCACGGTGAAGCCGTCCGCGTGATGCTCACCGTGCCACGCTCGGCCCGGCTGAGCGTCCAGGACGAATGGCTCGACCGGGCTCGGGACGCTGCGGAGCGGCGCTTTGCGTACCTCCAGCGCTACCTCACGGCAAGCGTCTGCCGCCGCCGCTTCGTGCTGGGCTACTTCGGGCAGGATGCACCCGACCGCTGCGGCCAGTGCGACGTGTGCCGCCGTACGGCGCGTGCCTCCGGCCCGCTGCCGGGTGACGAACCCACGCTGAAAAAGCTGCTCGATGGGATTGCTGCCACGAGCGAGCCCGCTGATTTTGAAGCGCACGAACGGACGCCGGTGCTGCTGGCGTGGCTCGTGGCCGAAGGGTATGCCCGCGTCGAAGACGTGCTGGCGCAGCGCTACGCCCTGACCGCTGACGGCGAGCGCTACCGGGCCAGACTGTCCCCCCGCTGACGCCTTTCCAGCAGCGCCTCGACGCGCCCGTACACGGTGTCGCCCAGCGCAAGGTCTTCCGTGAGGCGGTCGAGTTCCTGGCGGAAAGAGGCTGCGGTAAAACCATAGTGGGCGAGAAGCGAATCGCGAACTCCGTCCGTCACGTCGCCAATCTGCTCGTGGCGCGCTTCGAGCAGGTGGAACGCCGCGAGGGCTTCCACGAGCCTGTCTTCCGGGACGGCAGCAGGCGCGTTGCAGGCGGCAAGGAGCAGGAGCGCGGCCCAGCCCGTCTTCATCGCTCCGCCTGCGCCGCCGCGGCCACGTCTTCACGCGTGCGAAACGTGTGCGCGATGACTTCCATCTGGCGCAGAAACTCCAGCTTGGAGAATTTGGGGCCGGGAGCGAAAATCATCCCGTCAATCGTGTAGAGGCGGCGCGTGGCGGGGTCGTAGAAGGTGTAGTTCACGAAGGGGCCGGCCATGGTGGCAATGGGGGTGCCGTCCTCACGGGGGCGCATCATGGCCCACACGCCGCGCATCTCCCAGGCATTCTCCCGCCCCAGAAACGTGGTGGGACGCACTTCGAGCGGCAGACGCTGGTCGATCTGCACGTAGCCCCCCGCCGTGCTGGTGACGTGCACGCTGGTGAGCGAGTCGCGCAGGCCGACGACGTAGGCCGAGTCCAGCCGGCGCGGGTCGAAATTGTCGATCCAGTAGACGTACTGGCTGCGCCAGGTGTCTGTGAGTACGCGGCGCAGCCATACAAAGCGGGTCGTGTCGCGGGCGATGAAGTAGTCGTGCTGCACGTTCACGGCGAACCCGTGCCTCGCCATGAGCTGCTCCTCGATGTCCACCTGTCTGCGCCGCTCGAACATGTCTTCTTCCATGCGCACGCGGATCATCTCGTTGAAGAACCCCCGGATCTGGCGGCCCCGTGCCCGGATGGTTTCGGCCAGAAGGCTGTCGTTGGGCGCGGTGACGAAGACGACCTGCTGCTGCCGCCGCCACAGGTTGACGCGGTTGACGACGGCCCCGCGACCCGTGGCGCGGAGTTGCTGCTGCGCGTCGTCGCTGAAGTAGGCTTTGATGATCCGGGCCTCGACTGTCGTGTCGGAGAGCGGCGCCGCGATCACGATGTTCTTGAACTGCTTGATTTCCTCGAAGCGCGGCTGCGACGTGATGGTGGCGGGGCGGGCATCGAAGGCGCGCTCGGGCGCGGGCAGCGTGGCGATGGGGGATTCGATCTCACCGCGCAGCGCCTCGCCCACGATGCCATTCCAGGCCATCGAGTCCACTACCACCTGCACGTCGCTTTCCAGCCCGGACGCGTTGGGGCGGTAGTCGGCATCGCCGCAGGCGGCGGCCACGAGCAGCAGGGCGAAAAGCAGCAGTCGGGTCATACGGCGGTAGAGGCCTGTGGGGAGGACGGGCGGAGGTTTCGGGCGAAGGCCTCGACGCGGCGCAAGCGCTCGTCTTTGTTCAGCGTAGCATCGTCCCACAGCGTCTCCACCAGGTCGATGAGGGCAGAGCCGACGATAAAGCCGTCGGTGTGAGGCGTGAGGCGGGCTGCATCGTCCGCATTGCGGATGCCGAAGCCGACGAGCAGCGGGTTGCGCGTGACGGCGGCGCGGGCGCGGGCGAGATAGTCCGAGACGCGGCCCAGGTCGGAGAGGGCGGTGCCGGTGAGTCCACTCACCGAGACGGCGTACACGAAGCCCCCGGCACGGCGGTCTATTTCGCGCATACGGGCGTCCGGGGTGTTAGGAGCGACAAGGAAAACGAGGTCGAGACCGTGCGCGTGGGCCGCGGCTTCGAGGGCGGCGCTCTCCTCCGGCGGCACGTCCGGCAGGATGAGGCCATCTACCCCAGAAGATGCCGCAGCAGCGCAGAAGTTGCCCAGCCCGTAGCGTAGAACGGGATTGTAATAGCCCATCAGCAGCAAGGGCGTCTGGCTGTGCGCCCGAAAAGCGCGGGCCGTCTCGAACGCATCTGCCATGCGAATGCCGTGGCGGAGCGCCCGCGCGCTCGATCGCTGGATGGGCAGCCCCTCGGCGAGCGGGTCGCTGAACGGCATCCCCAGTTCGAGAAAGTCTGCCCCGCCCCGGTCGAGGGCGCGGAGTACGTCGAGGGTGCTCTGCGGATCGGGAAAGCCGTTGGTGAGGAATAGGCCGAGGGCTTTTTCATCCTGGCGGCGCAGGTTGTCGAAGGTGTCGCGGAGCCGGCTCACTGCACGTCCTCCATCTTTTCGCCCATCGTCGCCATGTCCTTGTCGCCCCGGCCCGACACGTTGAGGACGGTGATGCTTTCGGCCGGGAGGGTGGGCACGATGCGGGCGGCGAGGGAGACGGCGTGGGCCGTTTCGAGGGCGGGGATGATGCCCTCGGTGCGGGCCAGCAGGCGCACGCCGTCGAGGGCTTCGGCGTCGGTGACGGCGTGGTACTGCACGCGCCCGAGGTCTTTGAGAAAGCTGTGCTCTGGCCCCACGCCCGGGTAGTCGAGCCCCGCCGAGATGGAGTGGGCCAGCTCGACCTGTCCGGCATCGTCCTGGAGCAAGTAGCTCAGGGCGCCGTGCAAGACACCCGGCGTGCCGAGCGAGAGCGTGGCGGCGTGTCGCCCGTCGAGGCCTTCGCCGGCGGCCTCTGCCCCGTAGAGCGCGGCGTCGGTGTCCACGAAGGGGTAAAAAATGCCCATCGCGTTGGAGCCGCCGCCCACGCACGCGAACACGGCGTCGGGTACGGCGCGGCCTTCGTGGGTTTCGAGCTGCGCCTTTACCTCTTCCCCGATGACACGGTGGAAGTCGCGCACCATCATCGGGTACGGGTGCGGCCCCACGACCGAGCCGATGATGTAGAACGTGTCGTCCACGTTGGTCACCCAGTCGCGGATGGCTTCGTTGGTGGCGTCCTTGAGCGTCTGGCTGCCGCTCGTGGCGGGGCGTACCTCGGCTCCGAGCAGGCGCATTCTGAGCACGTTGAGGTGCTGGCGCTCGATGTCCTCCGCGCCCATGTAGACGATGCACGGCATCCCGAAATAGGCGCAGACGGTGGCGGTCGCCACGCCGTGCTGACCCGCGCCTGTTTCGGCGATGATGCGCGTTTTGCCCATGCGCCGCGCCAGCAGAATCTGCCCGACGGTGTTGTTGATTTTGTGCGCGCCCGTGTGGCAGAGGTCTTCGCGTTTGAGATAGACCCTGCGCCCACCCAGCTGTTCGCTCAGCCGCGGCGCGAACGTGAGTGGCGTGGGGCGGCCCACGTAATCACGCAGCAAACCGCTTAGTTCGGCGTGAAAGGCGGCGTCCTGCTGCGCGTGGGCGTACGCCACCTTGAGCGCTTCGAGGGCCGGGATGAGGATTTCGGGGACGAACGTGCCCCCGTACGGCCCGAAATGCCCGGTCGCGTCGGGGGCGGTGTACGAAGGGATAGCAGAGTTACGCATCGGGGTTTTCGAGCTGATCGGCGGCGCTATTGAAGGCGTCGAAAAAGGCAGTGAGCCGGTCGAAATCCTTGACGCCGGGGGCGGACTCGACGCTGCTCGACAGATCCACGCCGACGGGGCGGACGGTGCTGAGCGCTTCGGCCACATTATCCGGGCCGATGCCGCCGGAGACGATCAGGGGAAACTCGGTGCTCAACTCGCGGGCCAGCCGCCAGTTGAACGACTCGCCTGTGCCGCCCCACAGGCTCGTGTGGTGCGTATCGAGCAGGAAAAGGCGGGCCACGTCGCGGTACGGGTCCATGAGCGCGTAGAGCTGCTCGGCAGAGGCATCGTGCATCACGCGGAACGCCTTGATGACGGGCACGGACACGGCGGCGCACGTTTCGGGCGACTCTGTTCCGTGCAACTGCGCCCACTGAAACCCGGCTGTTTCAACGGCTTCATTTACCACCGCAGCGTCCCGGTTGACGAACACGCCGACGGGCTCGGGGCCGTAGAGCCACTGGAGCATTTCGCGGACCTTTTGGGGTTCGAGGTAACGCGGGCTTTCCGGATGTTGCACGAAGCCGATCAGGTCGGCTCCGGCACCCGCGCAGAAGCGGGCATCTTCGAGGCGGGTAATGCCGCAGATTTTGACGAGGGGACGCAATGGGGAAAAGGGAAGGGCGATTGGGAAATGGGGAGGGGTTCAATGGGGAGGCGCCATGAGGTCATCCGACCCTGCCGAGGCGTGTTCGAGTAAAGCCTGAACATCTTGCCGCAAAGTGGCCAGCGCCACGCCGGGATTGGGAGCGCGCATGAACGTTTCCCCGATAAGGACGGCGTCCGTGCCCGCCCGCGCCAGCCGGGCAATGGTGGCGGCATCGCGCAGCCCACTCTCGGCCACCCGCGCCACACCTTCCGGTATATGCGCGAACACGCGCGGCGCGCGGTCGGTGTCCACCTCGAACGTGCGCAGGTCGCGGTTGTTGACCCCTACGATGCGCGTCAGCGACCAGTCGAGCCCGTCCAACTCGGCGGCTTCGTGCACTTCTACGAGCGCGTCCATTCCCAGCGTGTGGCAGACCTGTTGAAAATGGCGTAGCTGGGCCGGTTCGAGCGCGGCGGCGATGAGCAGCACGGCGTCCGCGCCCCAGGCCCGCGCCTCGAAAAGCTGGTACTCATCCACCACGAAATCCTTGCGCAGGATGGGTAAGTCAGTCTGCCCGCGTGCGGCGACGAGGTCGCCGGGCGCGCCGCCGAAAAATTCCGGCTCGGTGAGGACGGAGAGCGCCGCGGCACCGGCATGGGTGTAGGCGCGGGCGTTGTCGGAGGCGCTGTAGGGTTCGCGCAGGAGCCCTTTCGAGGGCGAGCGGCGCTTGGATTCGGCGATGAATGCCAGCCCGTCGCCGCGCAGCGCGGCGTGGAGCGAACGCGGCGTTCGGGCAAAGCCAGGGAGGACTTCGAGCCGCGAAACCGGCGTTTCGCGTCTGCGCGCCGCCACGGTCTGGCGCGTCTTTTCGAGGATGGTGTCGAGAATGGTCACGAAAGCGGGGCGTTGTGCGAAGCATCGCGGGTGGCGCGCAGCACCCCGAGGGCCGCGCCCGAATCCACACTCTCAGCAGCGGCGGCAAGGGCGTCGGCGAGGGTGCTGAAACGGCCACTCACGACGAGCGCGTGGGCGGCGTTGAGGAGCACCACGTCGCGTGGCGGACCCGCAGCGCCGCCGAGCACGTCGAGAATCATTCGGGCGTTTTCTTCGGCCGTGCCTCCCGCCAGCGTTTCGGGCTGCTGTGGCACAAACCCTGCACTCTCGGGCGTGAAGCGCGTTTCGGTAACCGTTTCGCCTCGCACCTCGAACAGCCGGGTGGGGCCGCTGAGGGAGATTTCGTCCAGCCCGTCCTCGGCGTGCAGGGTGAAGGCGTGGCGCGTGCCCGTCCGGGCGAGGATGCGTGCCATGCGCTCGGCCACTGGCGCCCGGAATGCACCCACGATCTGGCGCGTCACGCCGGCCGGGTTGCACAGCGGCCCCATAATGTTGAAAAAGGTGCGGACGCCGAGGGCGCGGCGCACGGGCATCACGTGTCGCAACGCGGGGTGGAAAAGCGGGGCAAAGGCGAACCCGAAGCCCGTTTTTGCAACGCAGTACGCAACTCCCTCGGCGGGCAAATCTACCCTCAGCCCCATCGCTTCGAGCACGTCGGCGGAGCCGGAACGCGACGACACCGACCGGTTGCCGTGCTTGACAACCGTCGCGCCTGCACCCGCGCACACGAAAGCCGCTGCGGTCGAGATGTTGAACGTGCCGCTGAGGTCGCCCCCGGTGCCGCACAGATCGATGGCGTCGGGGTCGTGGCACGGGATGGGTACTGCAAACTGGCGCATGACGCGGGCAAAGGCGACGAGTTCTTCGAGCGTTTCTCCGCGCGCGGCCAGCCCTACCAGAAAGGCAGCGATCTCCTCGGACGACGCCTCACCCCGCATCACGGTTTCGAGCGCGGCAGTAGCTTCCGCATCGGACAAGGGCTCGCCCGCTGCGATGCGCGTCAGGAATGGCTTCACGCGGTCACCCCTGGGGTGGTGGCCGTCGTGAGCCCGACGGTGCGGACGAGCCAGTTGGCGATCATCTTCGGCCCCTCGGTAGTGAGCACGCTTTCCGGGTGAAACTGGATGCCTTCGATGGGCAGCAAGCGGTGGCGCAGGCCCATCACCACGCCATCCTCGGTTTCGCAGGTCACTTCGAGTTCGTCCGAAAGCGTCGTCCGGTCCACGACGAGCGAGTGGTACCGCGTGGCCGTGAACGGCTGGCTGACGCCCTCGAAAAGCGGCGTGCCGTTGTGGAAAACGCTGCTCGTCTTGCCGTGCATGAGCGAGGGCGCGTACGTCACCGTCGCGCCGAAGACCTCACCGATGGCCTGATGCCCCAGGCACACGCCCAGGATGGGCACGCGCGAGCCGAATTCGCGGATCACGTCTTCCGAGATGCCGGCATCGGCAGGTCTGCCCGGGCCGGGCGAGATGAGGATGCCGGCGGGCGCGAGCGCTTCGACCTCGGCGAGCCCCAGGGCGTTGTTGCGCACCACCGTTACCGCGTCCGTGTGCAGCCCGATGAGGTGCACCAGGTTGTAGGTGAACGAGTCGAAGTTGTCGATGACGAGGATCAACAGGGTGGGGGAGTGGGGAGGAGAAATAGGCAATTCGGCAATGGGCAATAGCGAATGGCAAGTGCCGAAGTGCCCAATCATCCATGCGTGGTGAGAATGCCCGTCGCCTCGCGGACCTTTTGCATGAGCGTTTCGGCTTTGGCGCGGGCGCGGCGGCCACCCTCGCGCAGCACGTCCAGCACGTCGTCCGGTCGGGCGGCGAGTTCGCGGCGCCGCTCGCGCACGGGGCCGAAAAGGCGGTCTATCATACCCAGCAGTTCCTTTTTGGCGTGGCCGTAGCCGTAGCCACCGGCACGGTAAGCGTCGGCGATGCGGGCGCGCTCTTCCTCGGTGGCAAACAGGCGGACGAGGGCAAACACGTTGTCGGCGTCGGGATTCTTCGAGCTTTCGAGCGGCGTCGAGTCGGTCACGATGGACATCACGCTGTTCTTGAGCGCCTTGCCTTCGTCGAAGATGCCGATGGTGTTACCGTAGCTCTTCGACATTTTGCGCCCGTCCACGCCCGGCACCACGGCGACGTCTTCGAGGATGTACGGCTCCGGGACAGCAAAAAGCGGCTCGCCCTCCGGACAGAAGGTCTGGTTGAAGCGGATGGCGAGGTCGCGCGTCAACTCGATGTGCTGCTTCTGGTCGGCCCCGACGGGCACGAGCGTGCCGCCATAGATGAGGATGTCGGCGGCCTGGAGGACGGGGTAGTTGAACAGGCCCGCGTTGGGCGAAATGCCCTGCGCCACCTTGTCCTTGTACGAAACGCCCTTTTCAAGCTGGGAGACGGGCGTCAGGTTGTAGAGGATCCAGGCCAGTTCGGTTACCTGGGGCACGTCGCTCTGCACGAACAGGCTGGCCGCGGCGGGGTCGAAGCCGAGGGCGAGGTAGTCGAGCGCCACGTCGAGGGTGTAGCGGCGCAGCGCCTCCGGGTCGCGCAGGCTCGTGAGGGCGTGGTAGTTGACGATGAAGAAATACGCCTCGTGCTGCCTGTGCAGCGCCAGGTGCTGCCGGATGGCACCGAAGTAATTGCCGAGGTGGAGGGTGCCGCTGGGCTGGATGCCGGAGACGACGACGGGTGCGGTCGCGGACATCAGCGGAGCGGTTTCTGGGCGGCGCGCTCCACCAGGCTCAGCCGCTCGCGGCTGTGCGTCTGCACGTTGCCCAGAATGGCGAGCGTGCGGATGTGGTGGTCGCGGCCGATTTCCTTCTCGGCAGCGTCGAGCAGGGCGCGTTCGTCGTCTGCCAGCCTTTCCAGCGCTTGCTGGCCCTGGGGAAAGTCCTTGTCGTCGGGGTCGAGGGTGGTGCCGGTGTAGGGCGTGCCGCCCGCGCTCAGGATGGTTTCGGAGAGCTTGCCCACGTCCATGCGTGCCACGCGCAGGGCGTCGTGGAGGGGCTGCGCGAGCGCGGTGCCCGCGAGGGCCGCGGCGGCGTGGCGGTAGGCGTGGTTGAGGCGAATGTGGCGCTCGAGAAGCGGGTTGAGGCTGTGCACCGTTTCCTCGCGCGAGAGCGAGACGCCAGCACCGCCTTTGTTGAGCAGGGTATCGAGGATGGACATGGGAGGGGTTGGAATGGGCAGAGGGGCGAAAACGAGGGCAATTAGTCTAAGGTTCAGAGGAGCGCGCCGGCGGCCTGCCGAACGGCTTCGAGCAGGCCCCGCGCCTTGTTGACGGTTTCTTCGTACTCGGCCTGCGGAGACGAGTCGGCCACGACGCCCGCGCCGGCCTGCACGTACACGCGCCCCCCGCGCACCAGCATGGTGCGGATGGCGATGCAGGTGTCGAGGTTGCCCGAAAAGTCCATGTAGCCGACGGCTCCACCATAAACGCCGCGCCGCGTCGGTTCGAGGGTGTCGATGATCTCCATGGCCCGCACCTTGGGCGCGCCGCTGAGCGTGCCTGCCGGGAAGCACGCCCGCAATACGTCGGTGGCGTGCCATTCGGGCCGTACCTTTCCGCTGAGCGTCGAGACGATGTGCATCACGTGCGAGTAGCGTTCGACGTAGGCGTACCGATCCACCTTTACCGATCCGTACAGGCACACGCGCCCCAGGTCGTTACGGCCCAGATCCACCAGCATCAGGTGCTCGGCGTGCTCTTTCGGGTCGGCGCGCAGCTCGGCTTCAAGCGCTTGGTCGGCCTCGGGCGTGGGGCCGCGCTTGCGGGTGCCCGCGATGGGCAACAGCTCGGCCTGCCCGTCCTCCACGCGCACGAGCACTTCGGGCGACGATCCCGCGAGCTGGAACGGGCCGAAATCCAGGAAGAACAGGTACGGCGAGGGGTTTACCTGCCTGAGGCTCCGGTACAGGTTGAACGGGTCGCCACTGGCTTCGATCTCGAAGCGCTGCGAGAGCACGACCTGGAAAATGTCGCCTTCGTAGATGTGCCGCCGCGCCTTTTCGACGAGGGCGTGAAACGCTTCCGGCGCCATGTTCGAAGCCACGGCGCTGCCGGGGAGCGTCACTTTTTCAGGCAGCCTGTCGAGCGGGCGGCGCAGATCGTCGGCCAGCGCGTCCAGGTCGGCCTGTGCCTGCTCGTAGGCAGCGTGCAGGTCGGTGTCTGTTTCGATGAACAGGTGCGCCATCAGCACCACCTGGTGCCGCACGTG
>CBDUBO010000020.1:0-14083 GCA_965365405.1 uncultured Rhodothermales bacterium
TGGGAACTGGCCTGTTTCTCACCTTCCGGCTGGGTTTCCCGCAGTTCCGGCGGCTGGCGCACGGCTTTGCCGTCACGACGGGTAAGTACGACGACCCCGACGAGCCCGGCGACGTGTCGCACTTCCAGGCCCTCACGACGGCGCTTTCGGCCACGGTGGGCGTGGGCAACATCGCCGGCGTGGCTATGGCCATCCACATCGGCGGACCCGGCGCACTTTTCTGGATGTGGATCACGGCCATCCTGGGCATGGCCACCAAATTCTCCGAGGTGACGCTGGCGCAGCACTACCGCGAAATCACCTCGCCCGATCTCGATCCCAATCGCTGGGAAGGCTCCGTTTCGGGCGGGCCGATGTACTACATCGAGAAGGGGCTGGGGTGGAAGCCCGTCGCCATGTTCTTCGCCTTCGCGCTCATGCTCACGTCGTTCATGACGGGCAACGCCGTGCAGGCCAATACCATCGCGACGCAGATGTTTGCGCAGTTTGGCATCGAAACGTGGATCACCGGGCTCGTGACGGCTACGCTTGTCGGCACGGTCATCATCGGTGGCATTGCGCGCATCGGGCGCGTGACGAGCATCATCGCGCCGCTCATGGCGGCCATCTACGTCACGGGCGCGCTCATCATCCTCGTGCTCAACGCGGGCGACGTGCCGGGCGCGTTCGGCACCATCTTCAGCGAGGCGTTCAACCCCACGGCTGGCGTGGCCGGCACGGGCATCGGCCTGTTTCTGACGACGCTCACCTACGGCGTGCAGCGCGGCCTGTTCTCGAACGAGGCCGGCCAGGGTTCGGCCCCCATCGCCCACTCGGCGGCCAAAACGGACGAGCCCGTCTCCGAAGGCGTCGTGGCGCTGCTGGAGCCCTTTATCGACACGCTCATCATCTGCACGCTCACCGGCCTCGTCATTATCTCGACGGGTGTGTTTTCGGCGCGTGTAGAAACCGACCTGCCGCTTGGAAACGCCAACGTCAGCTACGTCTCCAGCGATGCCGACGGGGTGTTTCATCAGGTAGATGAGCAGCCCGGCATGATCCGCTACACCAACGGCCTGGCCGAGGGAGACGTGCGCATCGCGTGGCTGGGCGTGGGCGTGGATACGCTCTACATCGACCAGGCGCAGAACATCCCCTTCACGGGCACGCTCTATCCGCGTGGCAACCGCGCCGAGCACGAGGATGGCTCGATGCACACGGCGCTCTATGGAAACGCCGTCCGCAACTCAGCCCCGCTCACCACGCTCGGCTTCGAGCGCGGCCTGGAGCCCATTGGCTTGAGCGGGATGGGGCGCTATATCGTGCTCATTTCGGTTTTCCTGTTCGCCCTCTCCACCTCCATCTCGTGGAGCTACTACGGCGACCGCTGCGCCAACTACCTCTTCGGGCCCAAGGCCATCCTGCCCTTCAAGCTCGTCTTCGTGCTCATGCACTTCGTGGGGGCGACGCTGGCCGTGACGACCATCTGGGACATCGGTGACGTGGCCCTCTCGCTCGTCACCATTCCCAACGTGATCGCCCTCATCGTGCTCTCCGGCACGCTCAAGAAGCTCACCGACTCGTACTTCGAGCGCCGCCCGTGGGAGGAGAACGAGATCGTGCACAAGCGCGTCGTGGAAGAGGAACGGGCGCGTAAAGCAGCCAAAAAGGGAGGGGTGAAGTAGGTGAGTCATTGGAGATTGGTCATTGGAAATAAGACCAGGGACAAGTGACAAATGACTTTCCCTCACCCCGACTATGCTCACCGTTGTTGACCACCCCCTCCTGCGGCGCGATCTGACGATTCTGCGCGACCGCACCACGCCGCACGGCGTCTTCCGCAAAACGCTCGGCGACGCGGCGGCCATTCTCGCCTACGAAGCCATGCGCCGCCTCCAGGTGCGCGTCGTGCCCATCGAGACGCCGCTCGAAAAGACGGACGGCTACGAGGTAGCCGAGCAGGTCGTGGTCGTGCCCATTCTGCGGGCCGGACTGGGCATGGCCGACGGCTTCGTGCGCTTCGTGCCCGAAGCCCGCATCGGGCACCTGGGGATGCAGCGTGACGAGGCGACGCACCAGCCGGTGGACTATTACGCCAAGCTGCCCGGTGGACTGGCTGGGGCCCACGTGTTCGTCGTGGACCCGATGCTGGCCACGGGCGGCAGCGCCGTCGGGGCCGTGAGCCACCTCAAAAAGCGGGGTGCCTCGCGCTTCACGTTCGTGTGTCTCGTGGCCGCGCCCGAGGGCGTGCGCCTGCTCCAGGCCGCCCACCCCGACGTGCCAGTTTTCACCGCCGCGCTCGACCGCGAACTCGACGGCAACGCCTTTATCCGCCCCGGCTTGGGTGACGCCGGCGACCGCATTTTCGGCACCCTCTGAACAGCCATGCAAACACTGGATTCTGGATTTACGGGCGCAAAGCGCTGCTTTCGGAGTGCGGCCTTCAGAGTGCGGCTTTCGGGTTGTGGGCCGGAAGACATGGCTGCGACCGGCAAGGCGTACTCCGCACTTCGCAGGGCCGGTGTCTTGCTGGCCCTGCTGATGCTGGCCCTGCCCGTCCGCGCGCAGGAGCAGACCCCGGAGGTCGAAATCCCGGCCATCGTGCTGCGCGACGTGCCGTTCAGCATCCAGGTAAAGGCCCCGCAAGACTCGGCAGTCTATGCCGTGCGCGTGGGAGAGCAGGCGTACCCGGTGGCCTACGATGCCGAGGCCGGCGCCTATGTGGCCGACAAGGTTGAAGTAGGCGGCGGGCGCGTGGAAGCCGTCGTGACGCGCAACGGCGTCGAGGTGGCACGGTCGGAGCGCGCCACGCTGCCCGGCTGGTTCTCGATCCTGCCGCCGCTGCTCGCCATCGCCGTTGCGCTCGTGTTCAGGCGCGTCATTCCCGCACTCTTTCTCGGCATCTGGGTGGGCGCGTGGATGCTGCACTCTTTCGACCTGAGCGGGATGCTGTGGGGTGTGCTCGAAGCGTTCCAGATCTACATCGGAGGGGCGCTCGTCAACGCAGACCGTATTGCCATCCTGCTGTTCTCGCTCATGATTGGCGGCATGGTGGGCATCATTTCCAAGAACGGCGGCACGTTCGGCATCGTGGCCCACCTCATCAAGTACGCCACGAACGCGCAGCGCGGGCAGGCCGCCACGGCGCTGCTCGGCCTCGTCATCTTTTTCGACGACTACGCCAACACGCTTGTCGTGGGCAACACGATGCGGCCCGTCACCGACCGGCTGCGCATCTCGCGCGAGAAGCTGGCCTACCTGGTGGACTCGACGGCTGCGCCTGTGGCGTGCCTGGCACTCGTCACCACGTGGATCGGCTACGAGGTGGGACTCGTGGGCACGGCGGTGGCGCAGATCCCGAACCTCAACGAGGGCGCCTATTCCATTTTCCTCAACTCGATTCCGTACAGCTTCTACCCCATCTTCACGCTCTTCTTCCTGTTCGTCATCGCCAACTCGCGGCGCGACTTCGGGCCCATGCACAAGGCTGAGATGCGGGCGCGCACGACGGGTAAGGTGCTGGGCGACGACGCCCGGGTGGACCCGGCGGCGTCAGGCGAGACAAGTGAACTGGAACCGAAACCGGACAAGCCGCAGCGCGCCCTCAACGCCATCATCCCGGTGGCCGTGCTCGTGCTCGGCGTGATGGCGGGGCTGTACTACACCGGCCTCAACAGCCCCGACCGCGCCGACGATTCGCTGCGCGAGATTATCGGTAACGCCAACTCCTACCAGGCCCTCATGTGGGCCTCCCTCGCCGCCGTGCTCGTGGCCGCCGTACTGTCGGTCGGGCAGCGGATCCTCACCCTCGACGAGACGATCGACGCCTGGTACAGCGGCCTCAAATCCATGCTGCTGGCCATGATCATCCTCGTGATGGCGTGGGCGCTGTCGGACGTGACGGTGGCGCTGCATACCGCCGAGTATCTGACGACGGCGCTCTCAGGCGCGCTCGCCCCGGGCATCGTGCCCGCGCTGGTGTTCGTGCTGGCGGCGGCCACGGCGTTTGCAACGGGCACGAGTTGGGGCACGATGGGCATCCTGATGCCGCTCGTCGTGCCGCTCGCCTGGGGCGTGATGGAAGCCGACGGCCTGCACACGCAGACCGAGTATCTGCACATCCTCTACTCGACCGTATCCGCCGTGCTGGCCGGAGCCGTTTGGGGCGACCACTGCTCGCCCATCTCGGACACCACCATCCTGTCCTCGATGGCCTCGGGCTGCGACCACATCGCGCACGTGCGCACGCAGTTGCCGTACGCGCTCTCGGTCGGCTTCGTAGCTATTCTCGTGGGTACCATCCCCACGGGGTTCGGCTTTCCATGGTGGGCGTCCATGCTCATCGGCTTCGGCGTGCTCTCCTTCGGCATCCGGATGGTGAGCAAGCCGCTGCCGCGCTACGAGCCGGGCAAGCTGACGCCGGTGGACGAGGCGGTGTAGCTGCGTTGGCGCAGCGGGCGTGGCGCTTCTGTTACGACGCGCCGGGCAGCCAGCGCAGTAGCTTCGGCGCATGAACACCACTGCTTACCGCGCCCGCCTCGCCACGCTCGACGCGCTCTTTGGCCACGCCGAACTGGGCTCCCGGTACGTGCTCAAAGGCGGGCTGCCGCTGCACCATGTGTACGGCAGCCCGCGCCGTTCGGACGACCTGGACTTCAACAGCGTCGAGTGGCATCCGAATGAGATCACCGAGGGCCGTGAGCACCAGCTCGTCGCGTTTGCGCACACGCTGAGCGAAGCCCTGTCGGAAGCAGCTTCTCGCTACGACCTGGCCGGGCTGGTGGTGCAGAACAAGCGCCTCTCCGACGTGCTGCCGACGCTGCTGGCCGAGGTCGGCTATACCGAGGACAGAGCCGCTGAACCGCCTTTCGAGGAATCGGTCGAGATGCAGGCGACGCTTTCGGAAGTGGTGTGCGCGTGGCAGGAAGCGAGGCTCGACGGCGTGCGCGTGGTGGTGCCGACGCGGGAAGACATCGTGGCAGACAAGCTCAAGGTGTTGCTTCAGCAGGCCACCCGCCCGAACCCGCGCGCCACGGACGTGTGGGATCTGTGGCACCTGATTACGAGCACTACACCGGAGGCTGAAACCGTGGCGCGCTTTCTGAAGCAGAAGTGCGCCGTGTGGGCCGACCTCCGCCCGCCCACGCGCAGCGCCTTCCACGTCCCCACCGTGCGTGAGAGGGCGGCTGAAGGGTACGCGAAACTCCCCGAAGCCCATCCGGAACTCGATGCGCCACCGTTTGGCGAGGCCTTCGGCGCAGTGCTGCGCTTCGTGGACACGCTGCCGCTGGACCCGTAGGGGACGTAGTCCTATCGCACCACCACTACCTGCCGCGTCTCGGCGAACTCCTGCCCCACCACGCGCAGCAGGTACACGCCGGAGGCGAGGTCGCCCCCCGAAAGGCGCAGCGTTACAAGCGTGTTGGGGGCCAGTTCGCTGTTGAGCAGCTGCGTCACCAGACGCCCCGTCACGTCGTAGAGCCGTGCCACGACGCGCTGGCGACTCTTGACCTGAAGCGTGGCCGATGCTTCGCCCTGGAACGGGTTGGGCGCGAGCGGGGAGAGCACGAATAGGTCACGCAATGCCACGACAGCCTCGACTTCGGGGCCGAAAAGCACCGCGCCACCCGCCTCGACGACGCGCAGGCGGAAGCGGTAGCGCCCTGGGGTCAGGTCGCTGCGGGTGACGGTGTACGTCTCGCCTGGTGCAACGGCCACCGTTTCCACCACGCGCGCCATCTGGTCGAAATACTGCTGCTCCACCTCGATGCGCACGGCGGTCGTCTGGCCACCCGTACGGAAGGTGAGCTTCACGTCGTCGCCCGTGGTCTGCGCGGTGAAGTCGAGCACGTCCACCCCGAGAAGCCCCTCGCAGTCCGGCCCCAGCGTCCAGCCGAGGTCACGGAAGAGGGCGCACGTGAGGGCACCGGGGCTGAAGATGGACTCGGCGGCAGCCAGGCGCGGCGTCATGAGCGAACTGGGGTGGCCGGCAGGGAAAGCAGCTTCGTCCAGGTGTGCGATGCTCGAACCCGACTCGAACGTCACGGGCGCGTAGAGGTCAACAGGGATGTCGCCCGAAGCCAGGCGGATGGTGGTGCCATCGAAGCGGATGGGCGCGCGCAGCGCGTCGCCAAGCACGACGGAAGGCGTCGGATAGCGCCCCGCAGGGTCGTAGAGCGGGTTGCCGTTGGCGTCCCGCAGAAAGCGGTCGAAGATGACGGGGCGGCCCTGAATGCCCGCGCAGCCGAACCCCGCGCCCACCGTGGGGCATTCATCGCCATTGGTGTTGTCGCCATCGTCGTAGCCGAAGCCGTCGAAAAAGCCCAGGCCGTGTCCGATCTCGTGCAGTACGACGGTGGCAAAGTCGTACTTGCCCGCGGGCGGCTTGCCGTCGGTGCCGAAGTACCAGTTGGGGAAGTCGCTGTTGAACGAGGCGAGGATGTCGGCGTCGGTGCCGGTGAGGTTGCGCCCGGCGAAAGACTCGGCCAGCGCGATGGGATACCAGGTGTCCTGGCGCGGCAGATAATTCTCGCTGGCGTCAATGAACGAAGCTCCCGCCGAGCCCAGTACGCCGTCGTCGAGCCCACGCCACGTGGCCGACACGTTGATGGGCACGGAGGAAGCGACGTGCGTCTCCCAGATGTCCACGGCAAACTGAAACGCCGCCTGTGGGCCATTGGGGAAGCCGTTGTAGGTGACGTTGATGGTGGCCGTCGGGGCGGCGCTTTTCGACAGCCCGGCCAGCACCGACGAAGGCGGCACGTGCGTGTGGGCATCGTAGGGTGCGGCGCGCAGCGTGTGCGTGATCCAGCGCTGGCGCTGCGCGCCCTCGACCGTCACCGCCATGGGCTCGGCGTGGTGCTCGCACTGCGCGGCGTGGAGGGCCAGCATCTCAGTCCAGCGCGCGCTGGTAAGGGCGGACTGGGCGGCAAGCGGTGCGGCCCAGAGCAGGAGCAGCGCGGTACAAAGCGGACGCATCAGGTAGGTGGAATGCAACGACTTTCCAACCTACAAAATCTGTCTCGCCAGCAAAGGGCGGTCGTCCACGAACCGGTGATTTTCGCTACCGGGCCGCCTCGACGGCGCGCCAGCAGTACCAGGCCACGACCGACCGATAGGGGCGCCACGGCTCGGCGAGGGTGGGCATGGCGCGCGGTGGGGGCGGCGCGTCCATGCCGAGCAGGATCGCCACGCCGTTGCGCACGCCCAGGTCGTCGGCGGGCCACACGTCCGGACGCCCCAGGTTGAACATGAGCAGCATCTCGACCGTCCAGCGGCCCACGCCCCGCACCTGCGTCAGCCGCGCCACGATTTCGTCGTCCGAGAGGGTAACCAGTGTGTCGCGGTCGGGCACGGTGCCCTCCAGGGTGCGAACGGCGAGGTCGCGCAGCGCCCGCATCTTGTTGCCCGACACGCCCGCCCCTCGGATGCTTTCGTCCGGCAGGGCGAGGAGGGCGGCAGGGTCGGCCTCGCCTGACCCCAACAGGGCCTGTAGCCGCCCGTGGATGGTACCTGCGGCTTTGCCGGAAAGCTGCTGGTACAGGATGGCCCGCGTGAGGGCGAGGTAAGGCGAGAGAGGGCGCGTCTGGAGCGTGAACGGTCCGAGGCGCTCGAGGTGAGGGGCGAGGCGAGCGTCCTGTCGGAGCACAGCCAGCGCCTGATCGGGACTGTAGGTCATGGGCATAGAAAAAGGGGAGGGAGCCAGGCGGGTGCGGCGAAGCGTCTCATCGAGACTTTTCTGCCGCTGCCTGTGCTCCCTCCCCAGTATGCGAAGGGCGGGTGTCATCCCACCGTCTTCATGTCAGGCGTCAGTGGGCGACGACGACGGAAGTGGTCTGCTGCTGTCCACCCTGCACGATCCGCACCATGTACACCCCCGATGCTACGCCATCGAGCGCGCCCCGGTACACCCGGCCGGCCTCCGCTTCGCCCGCGAACAACACGGCCACACGCCGGCCCAGAGCGTCGTACGCCTCTACACGTGCCTCGCCCGTGCGCGGCACCGTGAAGCGCACCGCCGCACTCGGCGACGGCTGCGGTCCGTCGAGTGCGAGTGAGAGCACGTGCGCCGCCTCCACAGTCAGTTCTACCTCTTCGGAGAAACTCTCCGTGCCGTCGAAGTCCACTTGGCGCAGGCGGAAGCGGTAGGAGCCTGCTTCGAGCGTGGGCGCGGTGAAGCTGTAGCGGCTGGCCTCGGCGCGCGTGCCGCGTCCTTCGACAAAGCCGAGGTTTTGCCAGGCCTGCACGCCCTTGGGCTGCGCTTCGACGTGGAAACCGGCGTTGTTGGTTTCGCTGGCAGTGATCCACGAGAGCGCGACGCCAGTGCCGGAGCGGACGGCGTCGAACTGCACCAGTTCAACCGGCAGCGGAATGCCGGCGCTGACCACGATGGGCCGCACGCCCCAGTCGAAGGGCACGGCTGTCCACGTACCCCCGACCTCTTTGAGCGAACGTCCGGCACCCGCCGTGTTATCGTGGCGGATAAACGTGTTGCCGCTCGTGCCCGCCGCACGCAGCACGATGTGATAGGACGTTCCATCTGACAGATCCGCGGCGGCCGCGGAGAGGTCGAGGTAGTTCCACGTAAAGCGTTGCATGTCTGCGGCGCTCAGCGAAACGTTGCTACCAATCTGCGTGCCCGGCTTGCCCGTGCCATCGTCGTTGAAGATCCCGAACTCGAGCGTGCCGACGCTCGATACCGTCGTGGAGGGGTGGAAGAGCACGCCCAGCACGCGCCCGTTGACACCGAGCGAGTGCTCGAAGCGCACCGAGAGGGCCTGTCCGTTGGTAATGGCATCCGACGAAAGCAGGTTGCCGTTGTAGGAGCGCACCTGGAAGCCCGTGGCCGGGCTACCCACCAGGTCGGCCATGGCCTCGTAGGCGTCCAGCTTGCCCGCGCCCCAGCGGTCGTTGGGCACGGCCCCGGTGAAGAGGTCAGCATCGGCGGCGCCCTGCAAGAGGGCAACCGTGCGGGCGTAGTCGAGTGTGGGATCCTCCTGCATCAGCAGCGCAATGGCTCCTGCCACGACGGGCGAGGCCATGCTCGTGCCCTGGATGAGTTGGTGCTGCCCGCCCGGCATCAGGCGCGATGCCGCCACCGGCGCGTCGCTCGACAGCGTCGAGATCATGCCGTGGCCGGGCGCGGCCAGGTGGGGGAGGGCCCGGCCATCGCGCGTGGGGCCCCAGCTGCTGAAGCCTGAAATGCCGTCCGACGCCTCTACGCCCGTGTAGTTGTAACAGCTACCGCTCGCGTTGCACCAGCGCCAGCGATGCGCGTACGAGGCCACGGTGATGGCTCCCTGCGCCGTGTTGGAGAGCGTGTAGAACGGGTCAGAGCCTGTGAGCTTGGCGAGCCTACCCCCGAAGTTGTTGTCGAGGATCCAGCCGTGGTAGCCCATGCCAGCCGCGTCGTTGTTGGTGACCTCCAGCCTCCACGTACCCGCCGGAGGCTGCTTCCCGGTCGAATCGGCAAAATTGACGTAGATGCGCCGGTGGCCGTTGCCGGGATCGAGGAAGTTGAAGAGATAGACTTCACCATCTGCGCCGGACTGCACGCTCTGGCCGCCTGCCGTCTGCGTGTACGTGAGCCCCGTCGGCGTGATCAGGCGCGCCGTCACGCCGCCCGGTCCGTCGAACCAGAGGTCGAAGGTCAATTCGTCGTTGTAGGGGCCGGGATTGGGCGTGTACGTGGGGACGACGAACTCAAAGCTCGTCGTGCCCGCAGCGGGGGTGGCCCCGGAGACGTGGATGCTGTCTGCGCCGGCGTTGCCCGCTGAAAACACCACCACACGACCCGGGTTGGCCCCGAAGTCGGAGGCGGCCACCGACTTCGAGTCCGTGCCGTCGTGCGCGCCGAACTGCGAGCCCAGGCTCATGTTGACCACGATGGGCTTGCCCTCTGCCGTCGCCACGGCGTCGCAGTAGGCCATGCCGTTGAGGATGTTGGAAGTCGAGAAGGAGCCGTTGCCCGCCTTTACGACGACGAGTTGGGCTTCGGGGGCCATGCCGACGTTGCGCGCCGGGCTGAGCGAGGCGCCGTTGCCCGCCGCCGTGCCCGCCACGTGCGTGCCGTGCCCATCGATGTCCATCGTTTGCAGCGGCGTGCCGCCCGCAAGCGCCGCCTCGATGTCCGCCTCGGTGTACTCGACGCCGTAGCTGAAGCCGAAAGGCGGCTGCGTTACACCCACTTCAGCAGTGAGGGTCTGATCCCAGATGGCGTGGATGCGCGTCTGGGACGGATCGGCGGGATCGCGGAAGTCCAGGTGATCCCAGTCGATGCCCGAATCGATCACGCACACGAACACGCCCGCGCCCGTGTAAGACGTGCCGCCGAAGAGCCCGGCGCGCAGCGCCGTCACACCGACGAGCGCTGCTGCGGCGTCGTTTTCGGGGTACACAAGCGGATCTTCGATCTGGCGGACGCCGGGCAGGGCGGCCACGCGACTGAGGTCGTTGGGGTGTAGGCGGGCGGTGACGAAGCCGCCGAAGCGGGCCTGCACGTCCACGCCCGCGCGCACGAGCGCGTCGGCGTCGCTGGTGTAGATGGTCACGTTCACGCGCGCCTCGTCGCCTAGCGCGCGCACCTCCGTCTGCTGGCGGAGCTGTGTTTTGAGGGACGGGCCAATGGGCACGCGCGCCGTCTGCGCAAACGCGGCCGTCGAGAAGACGCCCAGAAGGATGAATAGTACCGTCTGCTTCATGCTGAAAGCCTTTTGATGGAGGAGATTGGGCAACCGCGCATCACACAAACTTTGCATTCACGCGGACTGCACGATACCAACCCCCCGGCAAAACGGCAATGGCAAAAAGCGCAAAATGGAGAGAGCCGGGATACGTCCCGGCTCTCTCGTGCTTTCAGCGTGCCTACGTCGGCTGCGTCATCGTGCGATGACGACGGGCAGCGCCTGCTGTTGTCCACCCTGCACGATCCGCACCACGTACACCCCCGAGGCCAACCCGTCGAGCGCTTGGCGGTAGAGCTGTCCGGGCTCCGCCTCGCCGCTGAACAACACGGCCACGCGGCGTCCGAGCGCGTCGTAGGCTTCCACGCGCGCCTCGGCGCGGCGCGGTACGGTAAAGCGCACCTGTACGCTGCCGGCGGACGGGTTCGGGCCGTCGGAGTAAAGGGCAAGTAGGTGATCCACTTCGACAGCGATCTCCACGAGTCCGCTGTACGTGAACGCACCGTCGGTGTCTACCTGCTTCAGCCGAAAGGCATGGCGGCCCGGCGCAAGCGGCTCGGTGGCAAAGCGGTAGTGCGACGCCTCAGCCGTCGTGCCGCGCCCGGCGACGAAGCCGAGCTCTTGCCACGCTTGCGCCTCGGATACGCCCCGGGCTTCGACGTGAAAACCGGCGTTGTTGGTTTCGCTGGCAGTGATCCAGGAAAGCAGCGCGCCCTGCTCGGCGCGCACGGCTTCGAACTGCACCAGCTCGACGGGCAGGTTGGTGGCTGTGCTCGTCACGATGGGCCGCACGCTCCAGTCGAAGGCCTGCGTTGACCACGTGCCGCCGACCTCTTTGAGCGAGCGGCTGGTCGTCGAGGCGCCGTCGTGCCGGAAAAAGGCGCTTCCGCTCGTGCTCATGGCCCGCACCACGATGTAGTAGTCGGTAGCAGGGGGGAGTGTGGCGGCGGCGGCCGTCAGATCCACGTGGTTCCACGTGAACGGCGTAAGGCTGGACGCCGCCACGTCGACGGGGCTGCCGATCTGCGCGCCCGGTGTGCCCGCGCCCGCATCGGCGTGGAGGGTGAAGCGAAAGGTGCCGCCCGGCAGCGTCTGCGAAGGATGAACCAGCACGCCACGCACCTGCGCGTCGTGGCCCAGCGTGTGGCCGAAGCGCACGGCGACGGCCTGCCCGGAAGCGATGCTGGCCTCGCCCGTGGCGAAGCCATCGTAGGCGCGCACCTGCATCCCCGGCGTGCCCAGGCTACCAACGAGGCGTGCCATTGCGGTGTAGGCGTTTACCTTGCCCGCGCCAAAGGCCTGGTTGGGCACCACGCCGGTAGAAGCGTCGGCATCGGCGGCATCCTGCAAAAGCTGCCGCGCCGCCGGGCCCGTCAGCGTCGGACTGTGCTGGAGCAGAAGCGCGACCAGCCCCGCCACGACGGGCGAGGACATGCTCGTGCCCTGGCTCGCGTAGTGTCTCCCGCCCGCCACGACACTCGTGCTTGCCACCACGGCGTCGGTGGAGCGCGTCGAAACCATCGCCTGCCCCGGTGCGGCCAGGTGCGGCATCGTCAGGCCGCTGCGCGTCGGGCCCCGGCTGCTGAAGCTGGACAGGCCGTCCGAGCGTTCCGTTCCGGTGTAGGTGCGGCCGCTGCTGAACTGGTCGAAATAGCGCCATCGGTGGACGTACGCACCCACGGTGATGCCGCCCGCGGCGGCGTTGGAAATGGTGTAATCGCTGTCGGCACCGCTCATGGCAATCCCCAGCCCGCCGATCTCGTTGTCGAACAGCCAGACGTGGAAGCCTTCGGCGCTGCCCGAGGCACTGGTGAGCTGAAGCGTCCACACACCGGCGGCAGGAGGCACGGCTGCGTCGCTGTCGTAGAGGGTGAAGTAGATGCGGCGGTCGCCGTTGTAGCCGTCGGGATAGTTGTAGGTGAACACCGCGCCGTCTGGCGTGGCAACGGTTTTGAGGCCGTTGGCAGGCTGCGTCGTCACGTGCCCGTTGGGCGAGGTCAGCGTGGCTGTGACGCCCGGCGTGGCGTCGAACCACACGTCGAAGCCGAAATTGTCGTTGTTGATGCCGGCGGCGGGCGTGTAGGTCGGCACGGTAAAGGTGAGCGTGAGCGACCCGTTGGCAGGCAAGGTGCCGCTGCGGTGAATGGGCGCGCCGCCCGAGTTGCCCGCGCTCTGCACCACGACGCGGCCCGGCAGCGCGGCGAGGGAATCAATCACCAGCGACTTCGGGTCGCTGCCGTCGTGCGGCCCGTCGTCCGCGCCAAGGCTCAAGTTGACCACGACGGGCTTGCCTGCCGCCTTTGCCACGGCGTCGCAGTAGCGGAGCCCGTTGAGCAGGTTGCTCTGGGAAAAGGATACGTCGCCGCCCTTCACAACGACGAGCCGGGCTTCGGGGGCCATACCGACGTGACGCGCCGGGCTGAGCGAGGCGCCGTTGCCCGCTGCCGTGCCCGCCACGTGCGTGCCGTGGCCCTGCCGGTCTATCGTGTGCAGCGGCGTGCCACCGGCCAGCGCGGCCTCGATGTCCGCCTCGGTGTACTCGACGCCGTAGCTGAAACCTGCCGGCGGCGCTTCGCCCGCCTGTGCGGTAAGCGTCTGATCCCAGATGGCGTGGATGCGCGTCTGGGACGGATCGGCGGGATCGCGGAAGTCCAGGTGATCCCAGTCGATGCCCGAATCGATCACGCACACGAACACGCCCGCGCCCGTGTAAGACGTGCCGCCGAAGAGCCCGGCGCGCAGCGCCGTCACACCGACGAGCGCTGCTGCGGCGTCGTTTTCGGGGTACACAAGCGGATCTTCGATCTGGCGGACGCCGGGCAGGGCGGCCACGCGACTGAGGTCGTTGGGGTGTAGGCGGGCGGTGACGAAGCCGCCGAAGCGGGCCTGCACGTCCACGCCCGCGCGCACGAGCGCGTCGGCGTCGCTGGTGTAGATGGTCACGTTCACGCGCGCCTCGTCGCCCAGCGCCCGAACGTCCTCTCCCATCCCGGAGGACTGGCGCAGCGCGAGGTTGGGGCCAATCGGGGAGGATTGCGCGTATGCGTTAGAATATGCCAGCAGGCACAGCAGCGTGTAGAGCAGGCGTTTCATGCAGGTCTGGAGTAGGCGAGCCGTTTTCCTACCTGTATCGGCAGGAGACGGCCGGGGTCAAGGAGGCAATCCGCTTCAAAAGCAACAGCCGGGACGGGGCCTGTCCCGGCTGTTGCCGTTGTGGGGTAGAAGAACGCAACTGCTGAAACGCGCTGCCCTAACGGGCCAGCGTAACGACACGGCTGAGGGTCTGTCCGTTGTGGGAGAGACGGTACACGTACACGCCGGAGGCGAAGCCGTCGCCGCGCAGGCTGAGGCGGTACTGCTGGCCGGGCACCGCGGCTTCATCGAACAGAACCGCCACGCGCTGACCAAGCGTGTTGAACACT
>CBDUBO010000021.1:0-13623 GCA_965365405.1 uncultured Rhodothermales bacterium
CGATCCCAGGGCTGCACCACGATCAGGTCGGGCTGGGGCGCGTTGACGTTGGCCATCTGGCTCAGCGGCGTCATCGAGCCGTAGTACTCGACGCGCACGCCTTCGAGCATGGCCGGCGTGGCGCGGCCCGCGCGCAGCGTGCGAAACTCGGCGCGCAGGTGCTCGACCGACCGGTCCATCGAGGCTTCTGCCTCGTCGAGAATCAGTTGGAGGTTCTCGTCCAGCATAGCAGAGGGGGAATAGGGTAACGCGAGAAAGGCACCGCCGCGGTGCCTGTGACGTTCAGGAGTGTGCGGTGGCGGGGGCGTCCCAGTGCACGCGCGAGCCGATGGCTTCGCCGCGCACGACGCGCTCCAGGTTGCCCGGCTCGTTCATGTTGAAGACGACGATAGGCAGGGCCGACTCCTTGCACAGCGTGAACGCCGTCAGGTCCATCACGCGCAGGTCGCGGGCGATGACTTCGGTGCCACTCACCGACGGGTAGTGGACGGCCGTGGGGTCTTTCTCCGGGTCGGCGCTGTAGATGCCGTTGACGCGGGTGCCCTTGAGGATCACGTCGGCCTCGATTTCGAGCGCGCGCAGCGCCGCCGCCGTGTCGGTCGTGAAGTACGGGTTGCCGGTGCCCGCGCCGAAGATGACGACGCGGCCTTTTTCGAGGTGCCGGATGGCGCGCCGCCGGATAAACGGCTCGGCGATCTCTTCCATCTTGATGGCCGACAGGAGGCGCGTTTTGAGGCCGATGCCTTCGAGCGCGCCCTGGAGCGCCATCGCGTTGATCATCGTGGCCAGCATCCCCATGTAGTCGGCGTGGGCGCGGGGCATGCCCCGGTTGACGCCGCTGACGCCGCGGTACACGTTGCCGCCGCCGATGACGAGCGCCACCTCGACGCCCAGCTCGGCGATGGTCTTGATCTCGGCGGCGTAGCGGAACAGCACGTCGTCCGAAATGCCGAACTCGGAGCCGCCCATGAGCGACTCGCCGCTGAGCTTGAGCAGAATGCGGCGATAGCGGAGCGCGGGGTCGGTAGGCTGAGCTTCCATGGGCGTGCAGTGGGGCTGGAAACTACAACGGCGGACGCGCCACACGAAACCAGGCCGGGTGAAGAAGCCGCACACCCCTCCGCGCGCAGGCGGACACCGCCTTCTGTTACCGAACCCGGCAGCCGCCGTCTATGTAGCACCTCAACTTATGAACCGCATGGAAAACCCCGCACTGCTCGACGCCCCCGCCGACAGCACCCGCGCTGCCACGCTTCCCATCGAAGGCATGACGTGCGCAGCGTGTGTGCGGCGCGTCGAGAAAGCCCTCACGCGGGTGGACGGCGTGGAAGAGGCCGCCGTCAACCTGGCGACCGAGCGCGCCACGGTGCGCTTCGACCCCGCCCGAACGGACGCTGCCGGCCTGGCCCACGCCGTCGAGGCGGCGGGCTACCGCGTGCGCGATGTGGAGGCGCAACTCGCCATCGGCGGCATGACGTGCGCCGCGTGCGCGGGCCGCGTCGAGAAGGCGCTCCGTGCCGTTCCCGGCGTGATCGCGGCCACGGTGAACCCGGCGACGGAGCGTGCCACCGTGCGCTACGCCGCAGGCGTTGCCGCGCCCGCAATGCTCCGCCAGGCCGTGGAAAAGGCAGGCTACCAGGTGCTGGGTGGAGAAGCCGGCAGCACCGCGCGCGGCGCGGACGCCGAGCAGGCCGCACGCGAACAGGAACGGCGCGCCCTGCGCCGCCGCCTGGTGCTGGCCGCCGTCCTCACGCTTCCCCTGTTCGTGCTGGAAATGGTGCCCATGCTCGTGCCGGGTGGGATGGCGTGGGTGGCCGCGCGCGTGCCGCACCACACCCTCTGGCTCGTTTCGTTCGCCCTCGCCACCGCCGTGCAGTTTGGGCCGGGCCTGCGCTTCTACCGTCAGGGATGGGCCGCGCTGCGGCACGGCAGCCCGGACATGAACACCCTCGTCATGCTGGGCACGAGTGCGGCCTACGGTTACTCCGCCGTCGCCACGTTTCTGCCCGGCGTGCTGCCTGCCGGGGCCGTCCACGTCTATTACGAAGCGTCGGCCACCATCATCACGCTCGTGCTCGTGGGCAAGTACCTGGAAGCCGTGGCGAAGGGGCGCACGGGCCAGGCCATCCGGCGGCTCGTGGGCTTGCAGCCGCGCCTGGCGCGCGTGGTGCGCGGCGGCGCGGACGTGGAGGTGCCCGTCGAAAGCGTGGTAGTCGGCGAAAAGGTGCGCGTGCGCCCCGGCGAGCGCCTACCCGTGGATGGCCTCGTCGTGGCAGGCACGTCGTTCGTGGACGAGTCCATGATCACGGGCGAGCCGGTCCCCGTCGAGAAAAAGGAGGGCGCACGCGTGGTGGGCGGCACCGTCAACGGCGCGGGTGCGATGGTCGTTGAGGCGACGGAGGTGGGCGAAGCGACGGTGCTGGCGCAGATCATCCGGCTCGTCGAGCAGGCGCAAGCCTCGCGCCCGCCCATCCAGGCCCTGGCCGACCGCGTGGTGGCCGTGTTCGTGCCTGCCGTGCTGGTGCTGGCCACGCTCGCCTTCGGCGCGTGGATGCTGTGGGGCCCCGACCCTGCCCTGCCCTACGCGCTCGTGGCCGCCGTGAGCGTGCTCATCATCGCCTGCCCCTGCGCGATGGGGCTGGCCACGCCCGTATCGGTGATGGTGGGTACGGGCAAGGGCGCCGAGGCCGGCCTGTTGTTCCGGCGCGGCGAAGCGCTGCAAACGCTCCAGGAGGCCTCGATTGTCGCGCTCGACAAGACGGGCACGCTGACCGAGGGGCGGCCCCGCCTGACAGGTCTGGTGACGGTGCCCGGCGTAGATGAAAACCGCATACTCGCCCTTGTCGCCGCCGCCGAGCAGAGCAGCGAGCACCCCGTGGCGCGGGCGCTCGTCGAGGCGGCGCAGGCACGCGGGCTGGCGCTGCCCGAAGCCGAGCGCTTCGAGGCCACGCCCGGCTACGGCATCGAGGCGCGCGTGGACGGGCACCACGTGGCCGTCGGAGCCGACCGTTTCATGGAAAAGATGGGGCTTTCGGTGGAGGCGTACGCGGAGGTAGCAGCCCGGCACGCCGCAGAAGGCAAAACGCCCCTCTACGCCGCCCTCGATGGCCAGCTGGCCGCGCTCGTCACCGTGTCCGACCCGCCCAAGGCCGGTGCGGCGGGGGCCGTCGCCGCGCTGCACGGGTTGGGGTTGGGCGTGGCCATGATCACAGGCGACCACCGCGCTACGGCGGAGGCGGTGGCGCGGCAGCTGGGCATAGACCAGGTGCAGGCCGAAGTGTTGCCAGCGGGCAAGGCCGACGCCGTCCGTCGGCTCCAGGCTCAGGGGCAGCGCGTGGCCTTCGTGGGCGACGGCATCAACGACGCGCCCGCGCTTGCGCAGGCCGACGTGGGCCTCGCCATCGGCACGGGCACGGACGTGGCCATCGAGTCCGCCGACGTGGTGCTGATGTCGGGCCGTCTGGACGGCATCGTCCACGCGCTCGCGCTTTCGAAGGCCACGCTGCGCAACATCCGCCAGAACCTGTTCTGGGCCTTTGCCTACAACGTGGCCCTTATCCCCGTGGCCGCGGGCGTGCTCTACCCCGCCTTCGGGGTGACCCTTTCGCCCGTGCTGGCCGCCGCCGCGATGGGTACGAGCAGCCTGTTCGTGCTGACGAACGCGCTCCGCCTGAGGCGATTCACCCCGCCCGTACGGTAAACGCCCGCGCGGACAGGCGCTGGGCCTTTCGCGCGGGCGTTCGGTTCAGGATTTGATGCCGTTGTCTATCGGCCCGATCCCTCGCCGCTCCGGATGGGCACCTTGGCGTCCTGAGCAGACGCGTTTTTGACGTGGGTTTCCAGCCAGCGGTCGGTTTCCCAGAGCATGTGCAGCAGGCTCTCGCGGGCCGTGTAGCCGTGGCTCTCGGCGGGCAGCATCACCAGGCGGGCCGTGCGCCCCAGCCCCTTCAGGGCCGCGTAGAGCCGCTCGCTCTGAAGCGGAAACGTGCCCGAGTTGTTGTCGGCCATGCCGTGGATCATCAAGAGCGGCTCGTCGATCTTGGCGGCATTCTGGAAAGGCGACATCGTGTTGTAGAGGTCGGGGGCTTCCCAGTACGTGCGCTCCTCGCTCTGGAAGCCAAAGGGCGTGAGGGTGCGGTTGTAGGCACCGCTGCGCGCCACGCCGGCCCGGAACAGACTGGAGTGCGCGAGCAGGTTGGCCGTCATAAACGCGCCGTAGGAGTGCCCGCCCGCGCCCACGCGCCCGGCGTCTACGACCCCGCGCCGCACCCCTTCCTCGATGGCCGCCTCGGCGCTCGACACGAGTTGCTCGACAAACGTGTCGTTGGGCTCGCGTTCGCCCTCGCCCACGATGGGAATCGTCGCGCCGTCGAGCACGGCGTAGCCGCGCGTCACGAACGGAACAGCCCCCCAGTACGAGATGCGGTTGAACCGGAAGGGCGAGCCCGACACCTGCCCGGCCGCGTCGGCGCTCTTGAACTCGCGCGGGTAGGCCCACAGCAGCGTCGGCAGCGGGCCGTCGCGGTCTTTGTCGTAGCCCGCTGGCAGGTAGAGCGTGGCGCTCAGTTCCACGCCGTCGGCGCGTTTGTACTGGATGAACTCCTTCTGCACCCCCATCAGTTCTGGGTAGGGGTGGGGAAAAAAGGTGAGCTGCGTGCGCGCGCCGGAGGCAGGGGCGACGGCAAAGTAATTGGGCGGCTCGGTCACGCCCTCGCGCGCCGTGAGCAGGCGGCCATCCGGCAGAAAGGCCACGAAGCGCTCGTAGTGCGGCGGGGCCGACCGGAATAGCTCGGTCGAAGCGCCCGTGTCCAGGTTGTGCGCGCGCAGAAAGGGCATCTCGCCTTCGGGCGTGGCACCCGGCCCGCTCAGGTAGATGGTCGCGCCCTGACGCCGCATCACCTCGGTGCCCTGCGGCGTCGGTTCGGTAACGGGCGTGCCGGGGTCGTTGTAGCGGTCTTCGTACGAGTAGTCGAAGGCGATGGTCTGCGCGCCCGGATTGCTCGGAGCCACGCGGTAAGCGCGGCGCGTGCGCGTGCTCCACCACGACTCGTACACGAGCGCCAGGTCGTCGCCGCCCCAGTACACGCCTGCGTAGCGCAGCGGGAGCGCGGCAAGCACGCGCGGAGCGCTGCGCGTGGGCACGGCGTGCACCATCACGTGGTCGCGCACAGCCGCCTCGGCGCGGGCGTCCCCGCCATCCTGCGCTTCCACCCACACCAGCGTCGAGGGAGCATCGGCGCGCCACTGCACGCTGCGCGGGCCCGTCGGCACCGACCCGAAGCCGGTCGGCACGTTTTCCTGGAGGGGCAGACGGGCCACCGTGTGCACTGCTGCGCCCGTCCGCGCGTCCAGCACCTCTACGGTGCGCGGAAAGCGGTTGTAGGGCACGAGGTACGAAAACGGCGTCTCCAGCTTCTCGACGAGCACGTAGCGGCCGTCGGGCGAAGGCGTGGCCTCGGTGTAGAGGGCCGCCGGGGCAAGCGGTGTGACCTGCCCGTCCAGGCTCACGCGCGCGAGTGCCGCAGTGGCGTAGTGGGTGAAAGCCGCCTCGTCCTGCGGCGTAGCGAGCAGATCCTGATAGGTGCGCGCCGGCGCGGCGTTGCCGGCTGTTTCCTGCACGACCGGTCCGGCAGGCGTGGCGTCTGGCAGGGGCATGGGCGGGCGGGTGCCGGGGATCAGGAGAACGATGAAACCGTCGCTGGAGGGCAGCCACGCCCAGCCGCGCCCCAGCGCCTCGTTGACGGGCTGCGCGAGCACGCGCCGCGCCTGCGCCGAGGCCACGTCCACCGTCCACAGTTCGATGTGGTCGGCGGCGTCGTGGGTAAAGGCGACGTGCTTTCCGTCGGGCGACCAGCGGACGGAGCGCAGTGCGGGCTGCGCGGGCAGGCCCATCACCGCACGCCGCGTCGTGTCCGCGAGGGTGCGCAGCCACAGCGCCGTCGCGCCGCGCGCCCGGCTCGGCCCATTCGTGCGCGGGTTGATGCGCACGCCGGCGAGCCGCGCTTCGGGCTGCGACAGCTCGGCGATGGAAGGCAGGTCCGGCTGTTCGACGAGCAGCATCTGCGTACCGTCGGGGCCAGGCAGCACGCCGGGCGTGCTGGGCGCGTCCACGAGGCGTGCCAGTTCGGGTGGCGGCGTCTGGTACGTGGTCTGCGCCCGCAGCGGCGCGGCCGCGAGCACGAGGGCAACGAGAAAGAGGGGCGTTCGCATGGGCAATGGGATGGGTTGACAGACGCCTTTATGGTACGCACGATGCGGCGAACGTCAACCCCCTGCCCGCGTACTGCCTGCCGCCAACCCCGCTCCACCCTTGCGACGATTCGTTCTGCTGCTCACGCTGCTGCCTCTTCTGGGGTGCGACCGTCCTTTCGTGCCCGTTGCCGAGCCGTCCATCCGGCCCACCGATCCCGCGCTGTTCACCCTCGCGCAGACGGCAGACAGCCTGGACGTTCGGCTGCGCGTCACGTCGTTCCGGATGGTGGAGACGGTCGAGGTCGGCGGTGTGCCGCTTGCCCGCGAGGCCCGCAGCGACGTATGGGTGACCCGCCTACCCTTGCGCCGCGGCCTCAACACCCTCCCGGTCCGGGCCACCGACGCGGGCGGCGTGACAGGCGTGGATACCCTCTTCGCTTTCCGGCTGGACGTGGCGACGGCCCCCGGCCCCGGCAGCCTCCCTGTGGCCCGTACCGGCCACACGGCCACGCCGCTGCCCGATGGGCGCGTGCTCGTTGCGGGCGGCGCGGCGGCCCCGGACGGCCCGGCCGCGGCAGATGCTTTCGTCATCAGCGCCGACGGCGCGTCGGTGTCGCGCCTGGAAACGGGCCTGCAAAAGGCCCGCGCCGGCCACACGGCGACGCTGCTGCCCGACGGGCGCGTGCTCGTGGCTGGCGGGCGCGACCCAGAAGGCAGCCGCGACCTCTCGGATTTCGTGGGATCCGTCGAGGTGTTCGATCCGCAGACGGGTGCGTTCTCCCCGCTGCCGGTGCAGGGCAGCCCCATCGTGCGGGCGCGGCACACGGCGTTTCTGCGCCGCGTGGGCGCGCGTCTGGTGCTGGAATTGCTGGGCGGCGAGGGCAACCTCAGCTTTGCCAGCACGCCCCGCTTCGGCATCCGCGACGACCTCAGGCCGTTCGACGTTACCGCCGACGCGCTCGTCGCCCTCTCGCCCGGCGCTACGACGGGCCAGGGGAATCCTATCGCCCCCCTTGCCGGTCACCTCACCGTCCGGCTGGCCGACGGCGCGCCTGAAAACGGCGACTATCTCATTGCCGGGGCCTATTTCGGCACGGGCGGGAGCGACGCCACGAACCTGCTGCTCCGCGTGCGCGAGCGCAGCTTGAACCTCGACCCTGCCCCTGCGCCCCTGCGCCCCCGCCAGCACGCCGCCGCCGTCCCCCTGGGCAACGACGGCATCGTGCTCGTGACCGGCGGCGTAACCGGTGCCGAGCGGACCGTTGTGGCGGAAGCGGAGGTGTACGTGCGCGCGGCACGGCGCTACTTCACCCTCCCGAACGGCAGCCTGCCAGCCCCTGCTGCGGGGCACGCGCTTGTGCGGCTGCGCGACGGGCGCATCTGCCAGATCGGCGGCACGGGCGCGGACGGCGCCGCGCGGGCCGACGTATCGTGCTTTACCGTGCGCTTCTGAACCGCCTGCATCGTTACAGGTGGGGCGAAACGCGCCACGCCCTCGCTACTTTCAGCGCCCTCTCTCTCGACCTCCTATGCTCCATAGCAGCCGCCCGCCCCGCCCGCAGGGGCAGCGCTTCCCGCCTTTCGAGAAGCTCAGCGCTTTTTTCCAGACCCGGCGAGACCGCATCCGTGAGCGCTTGGCCGACCCCACCACCCGGCGCGGCACCCAGCTTGCCCTCGTCGCGGGCGCGGGCCTCGCTCTCTTTCTCTGCTACTGGGTGTACCTCGTCGCCGGGTTGCCCTCGCCCCGCGAGATGCGCGGCATTCGGCACGTCGAGGCGACAGTCCTCTTCACCGCCGACGGCAAGGAGCTTTCGGCTTACAGCGACAAAAACCGGACGTGGGTGCCGCTCGACTCCATCGCGCCCGTCGTCGTCGAAGCGCTCGTGGCAACCGAGGATCACCGCTTCCGCCAGCACAGCGGCATCGACGTGCGGCGGCTCGTGTCCTCGACGGGGCGCTCGCTCGCGGGCGATCCGCAGGGCGGCTCGACCATCACGATGCAGCTGGCCCGCAACGCCTTTACCGAGTTGCAGGACAACTTCGTGCTGACGCGCAAATTCCGCGAGTGGCTGCTGGCCCTCTCCATCGAGGGGATGTACGAAAAGGACGAGATTCTGGAGATGTACCTCAACACCGTCCCGTTCATGTACAACGCCTTCGGCGTCGAGGCGGCAGCGCGCACCTACTTCGGCAAGCAGGCCTACCAGCTCGAACTGCTCGAAGCGGCCACACTCGTCGGGATGCTCAAGGCGACGGTTTTCTACAACCCCGTCCGCCACCCCGAGCGCTCGCTCGCACGCCGCAACGTGGTGCTCTCGCAGATGGCTAAGTGGGGCTACCTGCCCGCCGACACGCTTGCCGTGCTGGAGGAACAGCCCACCAAACTGACCTTCAACCGCCTCTCGCGCGACGATTACTACCTCGCCCCCCACTTCGCCGACGCCGTGCGGCAGGACCTGGACGAGTGGGCTGAGGAAAACGGCTACAACCTCTACCGCGACGGCCTGCGCATTTACACCACCATCGACAGCCGTTTGCAGCAGGCCGCCGAGGAGGCCGTGCAGCAGGAGGGCGAAGCGCTCGAAAAGGTGGCCGCGCGCGAGTGGGGCGGCCAGCCCGGCGAACCGTACGAGGTGCTGTGGAGCCGCCGCGAGAGTGCCCTCGACCCGTACCTGCGGCAGCAGGACGCCTTCCGCGCGCTCGTCGCCCAGGGCGTGACGCCCGCCGAGGCGCTCGACAGCCTGAGAAGCTCGCCCGTGGCCGACTCGTTGCGCCTCCAGCTTCAGCGCGTCGAGGCGGGGTTCGTCGCCATCGAACCCGGCACCGGGGCCGTCCGCGCCTGGGTGGGCGGGCGGCGCTACGGGGCCAAACAGTTCGACCACGTGCGCGAGGCCAAGCGGCAGCCCGGCTCCACCTTCAAGCCGTTCGTCTACGGGGCGGCCCTTGAAGCGGGGCGCTCGCCCTATGAACGCCTGCCCGACGTGGTGGCCGAGTACCGCGACCCCGACACGGGCCAGCGCTGGCGGCCTGCCAACTCCGGCGGCGCCTCGGGCGCATACCTGACGCTCGCGGACGCGCTTGCCTACTCCAAAAACACCATCACCGCCCGCCTCATCACCGAGGTCGGCCCCAAGAAGGTGGTGGACTTCGCGCAGCGGCTGGGCATCGAGAGTGAACTCAACCCCGTGCCCTCACTCGGCCTGGGCACGAGCGAGGTAACGCTGCTGGAGATGGTGGGCGCGTACGCCGCCATCGCCGACGGTGGGCGCTACCACAAGCCGCACTTCATCAGCCGCATCGAGAGCGCCGACGGGCAGGTGCTGGCCGCCTTCGAGCACGAAGCGCCGCGCCAGGCCATCACGCCCGAGATCGCCTACACGCTTGTGGACATGATGCGGGGCGTGGTGCAGAAGGGCACCGGCCAGCGCGTCCGCTCTTATGCAAAGGGCGACCTGGCAGGCAAGACAGGCACGACGCAGAACGGGGCCGACGGCTGGTTCATGCTTGTCCACCCCACGCTCGCCGTGGGCGCGTGGGTGGGCTTCGACACGCCCCTCATCACGTTCCGTAGCAGCTATTACGGCCAGGGCGCGCACACGGCCCTGCCCATCGTGGGCCGCTTCATGCGGCAGGCGCAGCAGACCGCGCCCGAACTCGTCTCGCCCGACGCGCAGTTCACCCCGCCTCCTGGCTACACGCTCCCCGCGCCGCCGCCCGCGCCGGTGGACACAACCGACACGGGCTACGTAGACCTCGACCTGCCCGACTCGCTCCGCCTCGACGACGTGTACGAATCGCTGGAAGTGGACACGACAGGGCAAAGTGGCCAGAACGCGGACGATCGAGGCAGTGACAGCCGCAACCGCCGCGAGCCGCCCGAAAACCGCCGGGAAAGCGAACAGCGCGAGCGTAACCAGGATCGCCGCCAGGAGCAGCGGCAGGAACGGCAAAACGACCGCCGCGACGAAAGGCAGGAACGTCGCGAAACCCGCCCCCGGCGCGGCACGCCGCCCGACACAACCGGGGTGCTTGGCGCGCTGCCCGGACAGGTGCCGGGCTAAACAGGCGGCTGCGCGCCGCCTTTTCAGAGGTAGCGCCCGCAGCCCCGGTACGTCGCGCCGTCGAGTTCGGCTACCACGGTCTGCTCGAACACCTCTCCGCTCATGGTGTCGGTGCAGGCCTGGTTGGCAACCGTTACCCGCAGGTCGTGGGCTTCGGTGCGGGCGTGGTAGAGGGTCTGTCCGGCTTCCTCGCGCGGGTCGGGTGCGGGCACGACCACGGTGCGCCCGCCGTAGCCGAGCACCATCGTGATGCGCTCGCCCTCGCGGATCTCCAGGTGCCAGCCCGGCTCCTGCCCCACGGCGCGGAAGTCCACGCCCAGCCGCCGGGCCTCTTCCCAGACGGCCTTGTGCGGGCTGGCGGCGCAACCCGTAAACACCTCGCCGTCTATCTCGACACTCGCCTCCTCGCCTTTATTCCACACTACGATGCCGTCGCCTTCGTAGCGTGCGCCACTGGCCGCGCGCGTCTGGCCCAGCACCACGTACCGACTGCCAAAGCGCGGGGGCAGCCACACGGCCAGTTCCCCCGGCCCCGTCCGCACGGTGATGCTGAAGCTTTCGCCGCCAGCAGGCGCGCACGTGAAGACCGACGTTACGCCTGTTGGCTGCGGGTTCATGCCGCCGGTTTCCGGGCGCTCTGCCATGCGGTTGAAGAGCAGCGCCCGGCCGTCACCCGCCTCCAGGCGCAGCTTGTCGCCCCTCACGCTGTACTGCGTAACGCCGCCGAGCGCATCAATCAACTCCTCGCCCCACGAAGGTTGCGCACACGCAGCCAGCGTCGTGACGATCTCGCTCAGCGTTATCCGCCCGTCGGCATGCGCCTGGTAGCTGCCGCCGTAGGAGTTACAGTCAGCCTGGCCGCCGAACCGGCCTTCACTGAAGAAGGTGAGGGTGAGCGGTTCGCGTGTTTCTACTACCGATGCCGTGCCGTCGGGCCGCGCGATCCCGTCGAGCCGCCACGCCGAGCCGGACAACCCATCCTGCGGGGCTGATGCGCCGCGCTGCACCTGTACGACGCGCACCTCCACACCGCCGGCGGGCGCGCCCTGCGTCAGCACCGGATGCACCGTGTCGCTGACCCAGCGCAGTGTGCCATCGCCATCGCGGATTTCGGCGCGGACGGCGTAGCGGTGCCGAGGCTCGATCCGTGACGGGTCGTAGCGCAGCGTGAACGCGATGGGCACCTGGCGCCCCCGCGTCCCGATGGTCTGTTCGGCAATCGTCACCGAGGGCGCGTCGGCCCGGCTCACGTCGCTGAGTTGAACGTGCAGGCGGGCATCGGGCGGTAGCGCGATGCGCGGCAGGTAGGTAACGGTACCGGTGAGCGCGGCATCCCCGTCGGCTCCTGCCGGACGGCTGGACGTGCAGCCGGCTGCAAGGGTGGTCAGGCAGAGCGCGAAAACGCAGCGTCTGAGTAGCATCATGAAAGCGAGGGTTGAAAAAGGCCCAGCCTTCACAACGCCTCACCTGCCGGCGTTCACGCGACCTGGGGGTGAAAAGGCGGTATCCCCTGCCGGATCACCCCGCTCAATCCTGCCCGACCAGAAACACGGCGTTGGCGAAAAGGAGCTTGCCGCCTTCCCAGAAGCCTCGGAAAAGCGGGCTGTCGAGCAGGTACACCACCTGCCCGCGGCCCATGGGCTCGGCCCCGTAGAGGAGCGCGTCCTCCAGGCGCTGCGTTACGCGCGTGCCTGCGAAGCCGGTGACGCGCGCGTTCGGGCGCACCACGCCCACGTTCCAGCCTTCGTCGAGCAGTCCGTAGGCCGCGCCGGAGCGGACGAGCGAGAAACCCGTATCGCCGTAGCCGTACGCCAGGGGGTGCGTGGCGTCCAGGCGGACGCGGAAAACGGCTCCAGGCACCTCGTCCGCCAGGCTGCGGCGAATGCGGCTGCCGTAGGGCTGGAGCCGCGCTTCCACCGAGTCGGCGGCGTTTTTGTCCTCGCGCGCCTTGAGGCCGAACCCGGCTTTACCGGCCAGAAAACGCGCCGCCCCTTCGAGGGCGACGAGTTTGCCGCCCCGCCGCACCCAGTCCACGACGGCGGCCAGAGATGCTTCGCCCAACACGCGTCCGTACTGTCCCGACGGCAGCACGAGCACGTCGTAGTCGTACAGCATGGCCGGGTCGAAGTCGTCGGTTTCTACAGTGGTGGCCGGATAACCGAGTTGCTGATCGAAAAAGTGCCACACCTCGCCGAACGCGAGCGAGGAAGTGCCTTCTCCGCCCAGCACGAGCACGCGTGGCGCGTCCAGAAACGCCACCGACGACGCGCCGAAGTCCGAGCCGCGCGTGACGTAGCCGCTGGCGACGGCCTCGACGGGCTGCCCGGTCTGCTGCGCCGCCTTCCGCACCGTTTCGTCGAAGCCATCGCCCAGCCGGGTGTTGCCCGTGCGCGTCAGCACGAGGGTGCCCTCGGCGTAGGTACGCCCGTCTATCTCGAAGGGCTGGGTGGCAAAGCGCGCCTGGATGCCAGCCCGGTGGAGCGCGGCCAGAAAGCGGGCACTCGCCATGCTCTGCCACGGGGCCACGTACGCATAGGGCCGGCCCGTCGGCAGGGCGGGTGCCGTCTCGGAGAAGGGCCGGGTGGGCGGCACGCGGCGCAGCGCGGCGGCGTCGAGGTTGTGCGCGTAGGGCAATGCCCACGCGGTGATGTCGTAGGTGAGCGAGTCCACGAGGGCGGCCTCGGGCTCGAAAAGCACCTGCACGAGCGTGCCCATAGGCTGGGCCGCCGGCACCACCAGGTCGCCCGGCGCGACGGCCACGCGCCCCACACCGCCCGTCTGGTAACGGAAGCCGTCGGCGTCGGTGCGCGCCGCCGCTTCAGCATAGACGATGCCGTTGGCGTCCAGCACGCGCCGCAGCGCGGCCAGCTTGCCCGCGTTGGTCGCGCGAGGCACCACGTAGGCGGCATACGGCGCGCCTTCGGCCTGACGGGCCCGGCGGAAGTACGTGCGAAACTCGTCGAGGGTCTCGGCCCTGTTCTCGCTCGACACCGCGACCGTGTTCAGGCCCGTGGCCGTGTGGTTGGCGATGCGCATGGCAAGCGTGAGCGTGTCGCCCGTCTCGGTTTCGATGGCCAGCCCCGCGCGCCCCGATCCGCCCTGCTCGTACGTCATCCCGATGGCCCCGTTGTAGGTGGGGTAGGTGTCGCCGTAGGAGGGGTAGAACAGGTCGAAATTCTCGCGCGTGAAGTAGAGGCGGCTTTCGCGGTCGAACGTCTCGACGTTGCGCCGCCCGATGCGCGTTTGCAGTTCGCGCTGCCACGGCGTGATGACGGCGTGGAAAGGCTCGGCGGCGGGCGCGAAGTAGTAGGGTGCGTCCACGCCCTGCTCGTGGAAGTCGGCGTGGACGTGCGGCATCCACTGGCGGTAA
>CBDUBO010000022.1:0-13526 GCA_965365405.1 uncultured Rhodothermales bacterium
CTGCCGGATGCGGCGCAGCCGCTGCACTTCGGGCGACTCGATGAGGTCGAGGATGAGGTTCTTGGGCACGGAGATGAACCCGTGCACGGGATCGGAGAATATCTTGAAGCGGCTTTCCATCAGAGCGGGGAGAGGAGAAGAGGAAGCGTCGGCATTTTTCGCGCCGCCGTCAACGCTGATGGTACGCGGCGCAGGGACGCCAGGTGTTGCGCCCCCTACACAATTCTGTTTACCCGTGCAGCTTCCCGTTCACCTCGACGTTCCCGACGCCTTCCGCCCGCGCGCGTCCTACGCGCTCGAAACCCTGCTCGGCGGGCTGGGCGTGCAACCGGTGTGGACGAACGCCGCGCCCGTCGTGTCGGTCGGCCTCCGCCCGGCGCCCGCGCCGGTACAACTTCCCCTCAGCCCCGACGCGCTCGCCTTTTTCGATTCCGGAGTGCGCTACGAGCCCAACGAGGCTTTTTGCCTGGATATCGGAGGCGACGACGTGCCCGTCCTCTTTGGTACGCGGGAGGCGCCCGATCTGGTCAGTTCGGCGTTTTTCTGGCTTTCCGGGTGGCAGGAAAGGGCCGCGCAGCAGGTGGACGCGCACGGGCGGTTTCCCTACTCGGCTTCTCTCCAGGCCGCGCTGGGCACTGCGCTGCTGCCCACCGTGGACGCCTACGCCACCCATCTCGAAGCCCTGCTGCGCCGTGCCGGACACCCAGCGCCAGGAAAGCTGTGGGGCAGCAACACGTGGGCGCTGTGCCCCACGCACGACATCGACGCGGTGCGCAAGTGGACGCCCAAGTCGCTGTGGCGGGGGCTTAAAACGCCGGGCGTGCTGTGGCAGGCCGCCACCGAGGGCGACCCGTTCCGGCGGGGGCTGGTGCGGCTCGTGGTGGAGACGCGGCGGCGCGGGGTGGGCGCCACCTACTACCTCAAAGCGGGCGGCAGCGCGCCCGAAGACCACCGCTATTCGCTGCGGCAGCCCATGCTGCGTGGCCTGCTGGGGCACCCTGCCTTCGAGGTCGGCCTGCACCCGTCCTACCATGCCTACAACTACCCGGCGGCGCTGGCGCGCGAGCGGGACGCCCTCGCCCGCGCAGCCGGGCGCTCCATCACGGCGGTGCGCAACCATTATCTGCGCTGGGAGGCGGGCACGCCTGCCTTGCAGGAGCGAACGGGCTTTTCGACCGACTCGACGCTGGCGTGGGCCGAGCACGAGGGCTGGCGGCGCGGCACCTGCCGCCCCTTTCGCCTCTACGACCTCTGCGCCGACCGCGCCACAAGCGTGTGGGAGATGCCGCTCGCGCTCATGGACACGACGCTTTTCGGTTACCGCGACATGGGCGAGGCCGAAGCCGGGCGCGTCACGCGCCGCGTGCTGGACGCCGTGCAGCGCTACCGGGGCGTCTGCGTCGCGCTCTGGCACAACAGCGTGTGGGATGGGCCGGCGGGCGAGGTGGCCGGTCGTCACTTTCTCTCTACCCTCGACGCCGCGCTCGACGCCCGCGCGCTCGTCACTTCCGTCGGCGCGGCGCTGGAGAGGTGGTGTGGGGATTTCGGAGAGGGGATTTCAGATTTCGGATTGCGAGTCGGCGATTGACACACGCCTCGCGAATCCGCACTCGCAAATCCGAAATCCTCAGAACCCCTCGTCCCGCAGCTCTACGGTACGTGCCAGGTAAAAATCGCACGAGCGGAAGCCGTCACCGCCGGGAAGCAGGCGCAGGCCCACCTGCTCGGCATGGTCGGCGTCGAGCGTGCCGCGGAAGTCGCCCCAGCGGGCGCTCTGCACGCTCACGAGCCCGTCGTTGACGCCTTCGCGGCGGTAGAGGAGGCTGTTCTGGACGCGCAGGAGCGGGTTGATGCCCACCGAGGTGCCCTTGCCCGCCTGCCCGGCAAAAGATCGGTAGTGCACATCCGGGTGGTCGGGCACGTCGCGGTTGAAGGTTTCGGTGACGTAGGCGGGCGTCAGTTCGATGAGGGCCGCCAGCACGTCGGCGGTGGGGTAGAGCGTGGTAGAAGCGCCCATCCAGTTCACGAAGTCGGCGAGCACGGCACGCAGGCGCTCGGGGCGCTTGAGCACGAGCGAGGCGATGGAGGAGCCGTGGTGGGGCGAGGAGACGGTGGTGAGCGTGGCCACGTGGCGCGCCATGCCCAGCCGCGTGATCAGAAAGCGCGCGTCCAGCCCGCCCATCGAGTGGGCAATCAGGTTGAGCTTGTCGGCCCCGGTTTCCTGGAGAATGACGGCCAGTCGTTCGCACCACTGCTCGGCGCGCACGGAGACGGTCTGGTAGGGCGCCACGTTGGGCGCGTAGGCAACCGTGCCGTGCTGGCGCAGGTGCATCGCCTCGTCGTGCAGGTGCCCGTGGCGGCGCAGGCCGGAGAGCATCCCGAAGCCGTGCAGGAGCACGACCGGGTATCGGGTGCGTACCAGCGGCGGCTGTGGAAACGCCTCCTGCCCGGTGAGGCGGGTCAGCGCGGCAGTGGCAAAGCGGCGCACGGCAGGCAGGGCAGTGGGGTCGGGTCTGGTCACCGTCGGGTCGTAAACGTGATATCCATCGGAATCAGCCCATCAGCAGCAGTACGAGGGCACCGGCCAGCGGCACCCGCAGGTTGTCGTTGAGGGCGAGGGGAAGGGCTTCAACGGCGGCGCAGACGAGCGCGCACGCGAGCGATGGCAGCAAGGGCACGCGCAGCGCGAGCAGCAGGAGAGCGGCGAAGGCAAAGAACGCCGCCGACCCTTCGAGGGTGCGCTGCGTGCCCGGCCAGCGGGTGCGCCCCCAGCGACGCCCGACGAGGGCCGCGGCGGCGTCGCCCACCATGAAGGCCGCGAACGCCGGCAACGCGGCCTGCAGCGGGAAAAGGAGCACGAGCACGAGCAGCGAGGCCAGCACCCACGTGGCCCCGTTGAGCACGAGCGGGCCGGGAGTCGGGGCTTTTTCTTCCTGCCGCATCATCCACCCGAAAACGCGCTCGATGAAACTGTTGAAGGCTGCCGAGCGCGCCCGCAGCATGTCGCCCGTGAGGGCGAGCAACGTGAGCGCGGCCAGCGCCCAAGTGGCCACGGGCGTTCCGACGAGCCACACGCCCAGGGGCAGCACGAGCGCCAGCAGGTGCAGTGCCTTGCGTCCTACCTCGGCCCGGTACGGGATGTGCGCGGGCACAGGGGGGGCAGGACTCGGAGGCACAGGCGCGGGGGTGGAAGGCCATGGGGAAAGACGCGAAAAGATAGCAATAGCCGGGGCAGGCGCGGGGCACGCAGGGTAGGGGAGGGCGTTACATTGCCAACCTTTAACGCCTCCTCTTGTGCTGCTCGTCACGCTCGGGGCCGTCGCCCTCGGCACCGGAATCTGGCTTTTCTTTTTACGCCGCTACGACCGCGTCGAGCCGGAGGCGCTGCGCTATCTGCTGCGCGTGGCCGCCCTCGGCGGCGCCGTCAGCATCGCGGCCGCGGCTGTGCTCAACGAGGGCTTCAGCCACTGGCTCGGCATCGACAGCAGCCAGATTACTCGACCGGGGGCCGTGCCGCTTGCGAAGCTGCTCGTGTTTTCGCTGTTCGCGGGCTTCAGCGAAGAGATCTGCAAGTCCATCGCCGCCGTCTACAGCACGCGCTGGCTGGGCGACCTGGACGAGCCCGTGGACGCAATGATCTACGCGATGACGGTGGCGCTCGGCTTTGCCGCCGTCGAGAACGTGCTCTACGCGCAGAACTACGGCAACGAGGTGCTGCTCGTTCGCTTTCTGTGGCCCGTGCCCGCGCACATGTGCTACGCCGCCGTGTGGGGCTACGGGCTGGCCAAGGCGCGCTTCGTGCATCCCGAAAAGAACCGGGCCGTCGTGATGGCCCCGTACGTCGCCATTGCGGCGCTTCTGCACGCGGCGGCCAACTACGGGCTGCTCGTGCAGCAGGCGTACGCGTCGCTCGTGAGCCTGAGCGTGCTCGTCGGGCTGGGCTACCTGGCGCACCACCGCCTGCTCCAACTCGTGGCCGAGTCGCCCTACCTGGAGCCGGGCGAGTGCCCGTCGTGCCGTAACCTCAACAGCCCGCGCGCCATCCACTGCTTCTACTGCGGCGCGCCCCTTCAGGAAACCGAGATGTTCCGCGTGTGCCCGTCCGGGCGGCACCGGGTGCCCGCCGGGGCCAGCCACTGCCCCGAATGCGGCCTACCCATGCGCCCCGAAAACCGGCACGTGCCGGGCGAGACGCGAGGGTAACCGGAATAATGACCAGAAGAAGGATCAACCGCCAACGAAGAAGTCCATCCATGCCTCTCATCGACCACTGAGCGTTTACCGCAAAGCCCTTCCTTCTATTCAACCCGCGCCCACATGCACCGCCTGCTCGCCCTTCTGGCTCTCGTCCTATTCGCCGCCTGTGCCAACCAGGATGCCACTCATGACCACAGCGACAGCCTCGCTGCCGAGCACACGGGCGACTCGACCGCGGCCACGGCGATGGTGCAGCCGCCTCGGATGCCGGTCGAGACGCAGGTGGTCAACTACGGGCCGGCAACGGGCTACTATGCCGCCCCGCAGGACGCTGCTGCCGCTGCAGGCGGGCTCATCGTCGTCCACGAGTGGTGGGGCCTCAACAGCAACGTTCGCGCCATGGCCGACCGCTTCGCGGGTGAAGGCTACCGCGTGCTCGCCGTGGATCTCTACAACGGCAGCGTGGCCCAGACCCCCGACTCGGCGATGGCGCTGCTGCGACAGGCTACGTCCGGCATGAGCGCCGTGCGCGCCAACCTGGAGCAAGCCTATGCCTTTCTCGAAGCCGCCGGCGCCGAAAAGATCGGCGTGCTGGGCTGGTGCTTCGGAGGCAGCATGGCCCTCCAGGCCGCGCTCGCGATGCCCGACAGGCTGGACGCCACCGTCATTTACTACGGGCAGGTGGACGACGCGACTGTGGCCGACCTGCGCGCGCTCCAGATGCCTGTGCGCGCCTTTTTCGGCGAGGCCGACAGCAGCATCCCACTCGATGCCGTGCGTCAGTTCGAGGCGCGGCTTCAGGAAGCGGGCGTCCGCCACGAGATCACGACCTACACGGGCGCGGGCCACGCCTTTGCCAACCCGACGGGCAACAACTACCAGCCGGGGCCCGCGCAGGATAGCTGGGAAAAGACGCTCGCGTTTCTGGCCGAACACCTGAAATGACGCACGAACGCCTCAGAACGCTCTGCCTGGCGCAGCCCGCGGCGACGGAAGACCAGCCCTTCGGGGAGGACACGCTCGTCTTCCGCGTAGGCGGCAAGATTTTCGCCCTCCTGGCGCTCGATGCCTTTCCGCCTCGCGTAAACCTCAAGTGCGACCCCGAGCAGGCCGCTGAGTTGCGCGAGCGGTACGAGGCCGTGCTGCCAGGTTACCACATGAACAAGCGGCACTGGAATACCGTCGTCTGCGATGGCACCGTGCCGGGGGATGAGCTGGCAGAGATGGTCGCGCACGCCTACAGCCTGGTGCGGGCTTCGCTGCCCAGAAAAGTGCAGGTCGGTCTGCCGTGAAGCCGCCGTTTCCCGTCGTGCACCTCGACAATCACCTCCTGGTGATCATCAAGCCTGCCGGGCTTCTGGCGCAGGAAGATCGCACGGGCGACGCCGACGTGCTTACCGTCGGCAAGGCCTTTCTGAAAGCACAGTTCAACAAGCCAGGCAACGTGTTTCTCGGCCTCGTCCACCGCATCGACCGGCCCGTGTCGGGCCTGATGGTGCTGGCGCGGACCTCGAAGGCCGCCGCCCGGCTGAGCGCACAGTTTCGCGAGCGCACCGTCGAGAAGGGATACCTCGCCCTCGTCGAGGGCAGGGTGCCCGGCCCGCAGACGCTGCGCGACTGGCTCCTCAAAAAGGACGAGCAGGTGCGCGTGGTGCCGGAGGGGACGCCCGGCGCGAAAGCCGCTGAACTCAGCCTGACGCCGCGTGCCGAGCGGCACGGGCAGACGCTCGTGGAGATCAGGCTGGGCACGGGGCGGGCGCACCAGATCAGGGTGCAACTGGCCGCGCGCGGCTGGCCCATCGTGGGCGACGGGCGCTACGGCGCGAAAGGCGCGTTTCGCCCGGGCGCTATCGCGCTGCACAGCCATCGCCTCGCCCTTGACCATCCCACACGCGACGAGCGGCTGACGTGGCACGCGCTGCCCGATGGATGGCCGGTTTCTTTACCAGACACGTAGGGGCGCGAACGTTTGCGTCCTTACCTCTGTTGATCTAGCAGGAGGCGATCCTACGAGTCCCGGATCACGCGCAGGCGCTCCTCGAGCGTCATCGCGTCGGGTTTGGGCAGGAAAATGGCGAGGGCAATGTAAAGCGGGATGACGAAGCCGGACGAGATGAGCGTACCCACGACAAAGCCCACGCGCACGATGGTCGGGTCCCAGCCGAAGTACTCGGCGATGCCCGCTGCCACGCCTGCCACCTTGCGGTCGCGCGACTTTTTGAGCCGCCGGGCCGGCCGGTCCTTGATTACGCGGCCCTCCTCGTGCGCCGTACCAAACGAGATGCCGATGTGCGGCGTGCCGGTCTTCTTGCGCTCCTTGCTGCGGACGACCTTTTTCTTCTTCTGCTTCGGGTCCATCCGGATCAGCCCAAAGCCCATCGCCACGATGAGCAAACCGGCAATGACGGGCAGCACCTGTACCAGCCCGCCCAGGTTGGGCCCGACCGCCAGAAACTCGTTGAGCATGTACATAATGCCCACGAGCACCATGCTCAGCCCCGCGAGCGTGGGCAGGTTGAGCGGGCCTTTCTTCTTGACCTGCTCATCGTCCTGAAACAGGAGGGTTTCCAGCTCATCGTCCGAATACGATTCGAGGTCGAACTGCTCGTGGGCGTATTCGTGTGTGGACGTGCCAGTGGTGAAGGTGCGGGTACGGCTGCTCATGGGAATGGATGGGCGGCGAGGCGTGGTTTCCACTACGTCACAGAAGGGTTGGGGTTGCGCACGCGATCTGTGCGCAGCACCTCCGTTTCCGTGACGAGGGCGGCTACGGGCACGTCGTGCGCGCTGCACGGAAGGTCGTCTACTACGAACGCGGCGCACAACGGAACGACAGTGAAGGCCGCTGTGGTGGCGAGAAAGGCGTCGTAGAAGCCTTTGCCGTAGCCCAGCCGGTAGCCGTGCCGGTCGGCGGCGAGGGCGGGTACGACGATCACCTGGGGCGCGGTAGCGGGGCGGGGCCACGCGGCCTCCGGCTCGTCGAGGCCCCATTGGTTACGGGCGAAGACGGCGTCGGGGTGCCAGACGTGGTGGGTGAGTCGGGGCGGGTAAAAGCTATCCACGCGCGGCAGCACAATCGTTTTGCCTTCGGCGTGCCACCTGGCGAGCAGGGCGCGCAGGTCGGGCTCGCGGTGCTGCACGAGCGGCCAGAAGGCGTGGATGGTGGCGGCCTGCCGCACTTCGGGCAGGGCATCGAGCCGGGCGGCGATGGCCGCGCTGTGGCGGGTCCACAGCGCCTCAGGCATTTCCAGGCGCCGCCTGCGGAACTGGGCCCGCAGCGCCGCCTTCTCGCGCCCTGCCGCTTTCTCTTCGCTGTTTTCCATTCTACCCATGAATACCCCTGACAACCGCCTCGAACGCTTCCGCGTCTACCGCGAGAAGATGAACAAGCGCATCCTCGAAGACAAGAGCGTGCTGGGCTACAAGCGCTTCTTCGCGCTCGACAGCGCCGCCTACCGCGACGGCGCGCTCGACGGGCGCACGAAAGAACTACTCGGCCTCGTCGCCTCTATGGTGCTGCGTTGCAACGATTGCATCGACTACCACCTCGTGCAGTGTCACGAAGCCGGCTTTTCAGAAGCCGAACTCGACGAGGCGATGAACGTCGCCCTCGTGGTGGGCGGCTCCATCGTCATCCCGCACCTGCGCCACGCCGTCGAAACGCTGGATCTGTTAAACGACGCAAATGGTGCGTAGGGGCGCAATTAATTGCGCCCCTACCGCATTCGGGTGCCGCTCCACTCTTCACCCACGCTCCACCGCAGCCGTAGAACGGGCGCGGTATCTTCCGCGTCTGCCTTCACGGACATGGGCAACGGGTACGGCTTACTGTTGAAGCTCCGCCCTTGCCGCCGGCTTCTGCCGGTTTCTCCGGAGAATCCTCTCCACGTCCCTCATCGGCACACCCTTTATGTTTGAAGCCCTTTCCGAAAAGCTGGAAGATGCCCTCAAGACCGCAACCGGTCAGGGGCGCATCAACGAACTGAACATCGCCGAGACGATGCGCGAGATTCGCCGCGCGCTCCTCGATGCCGATGTCAACTACCAGGTGGCGCGTGACTTCACCGACCGCGTGAAGGAGCAGGCGATGGGCGACAAGGTGCTCACCGCCGTCGCGCCCGGCCAGCAGCTCGTCAAGATCGTGTACGACGAGCTGATCCACTTTCTGGGCGGACAGAACGTCGGCGTCACGATGGCCTCCGCGCCGCCCACGATTATCCTCGTCGCCGGCCTTCAGGGGTCGGGCAAGACGACGTTCTGCGGCAAGCTCGCCACGTTTTTCAAGAGCAAGGGCCGCTCGCCCATGCTGGCCGCCGCCGACGTGTACCGCCCGGCGGCCGTGGATCAGCTCAAGACGCTGGCCGCCCAGGTAGGCGTGCCCGTCTACGCCATCGAAGAAAATGGCCAGGTGGTGCAGGACGCCGTGCGCGTGGCCACCGAGGCCGTTGCCGCCGCCCGCCGCCAGGCCCGCGATATCCTCATCATCGACACGGCGGGCCGCCTGCACGTGGACGAGAAGATGATGCAGGAGGTCGAGGCCATCAAGGCCGCCGTCAAGCCCAACGAGATCCTGTTCGTCGTGGACTCGATGACGGGCCAGGACGCCGTCAACACGGCGATGGAGTTCAACAAGCGGCTCGACTTCGGCGGCGTGGTGCTCACCAAGCTCGACGGCGACACGCGCGGCGGCGCGGCCCTCTCGATCCGCTCGGTCGTCCAGAAGCCCATCAAGTTCGCCTCGACGGGCGAGAAGCTCGACGCGCTCACGCCGTTCTTTCCCGACCGCATGGCCCAGCGCATCCTCGGCATGGGCGACGTGGTGTCGTTCGTCGAAAGGGCGCAGGATCAGTTCGATGAGAAGCAGGCCGAGAAGCTGCAGGAGAAGATCAAGTCGGCCAAGTTCGACCTGGAAGATTTTCTGGATCAGCTCCAGAAGATCAAGAAGATGGGCTCGCTCAAAGACCTGCTGGGCATGATTCCCGGGCTGGGCAAGCAGATGAAAGACCTCGACGTGGAGGAAGATGCCTTTAAGCACATCGAGGCCATCATCCGCGCGATGACGCCCGAGGAGCGCTGCAACCCTGGCATCCTCAACGGCAGCCGCCGCCGCCGCATCGCCCTTGGCTCGGGCGTGCAGGTGCAGGAGGTGAACCAGCTCCTGAAGCAGTTCGAGGACATGAAGAAGATGATGAAGACCATCACCAAGATGATGGGCAAGGGCCGAAGCGTCAACCTCAGCAACCTGCTCGGCGGGATGCGGTGAGGGGAGTCTGTTGGATGGTTAGATGGTTGGACATTCACGCCAGAGCCAACTGTCCAACCATCTACCCCACTCGCATTACCGAACACGCTGCTGTAACAGATAGAACGTCACTACAAAACGCAACCATAACCACTTAACCCTACTCACATGCCCGTTACGCTTCGCCTCCGTCGCATGGGCCGCCGCAAGCGTCCGCTCTACGCGATCGTCGTCGCCGACTCCCGCAGCCCGCGCGACGGGCGCTTTATCGAAGACGTGGGCCGCTACGAGCCCATCAAGGAGCCCGTCTCCGTTCAGATCAACGAGAGCCGCGTGCTCTACTGGCTGGGCCAGGGCGCGCAGCCTTCGGACACCGTCCGCTCCCTGCTGAGCAAGCATGGCGTAATGCTGGGCTTCCACCTGACCCGCAAGGGCCAGAGCGAGGAAGAGGTGCAGCAGGCCATGGAGGCCCACCGCACCAAGAAGGCCGAGGCGCAGCCCAAGGCCCTCACGCCCGCCGAGCGCCGCCGCCAGGCCCTCGACGCCGAGCGCAAGCGCGTCGCCGCCGAGGAAGCCGAGCTGAAGAAGCAGCGCGAGGCCGAAGAAATCCGCGCCCGCGAAGAGGCCGAGAAGGCCAAGCGCGAGCAGGCCGCCGAGCGCGAGAAGGCCGCCGCCGAAGCTGCTGCCTCGCAGGCCGCCGCCAACGCCGCCCAGGAAAGCGCCGACGCTGCCACGACAGCAGCGCCCGAAGCCAGCGAAAAGACGGAGGCTGCTGGCGCTGCCGAGGCCGCTCCGGAAGCTGCTGCGACTGCCGAGCCGGAAGCCGACGCGCACGCCGAGGGTAGCCCCCTGGCCGCCGACGCCACCGAGCCGGAAGTCGCGCCGGGCGAAGCCCCGACGCCGGCCACCGAAGCCGAGCAGGCTGAAGCGCCCGAAGCCGGTGAAGCCGAGCAGCCCGTGGTGATGGCCGAGGAGACGCCCAAGGCCGACGAAGCCGCTGCCGAAGCCGGCGATGCCGACGCGGCGGACAGCGACACCGAGAAGGAAGCCTGAGCCCCTTTTCGCCCGCGTGGCTTTCGAGCCACGCCGTTCTTTGACCAACTGCTGTGATGCCTCCTGCCGCTCTGCTCGTTCTGGTGGGCCGTCTGTACCGGCCCCACGGCACGGGCGGTGCCTTCAAGGTGATTCCGGAGACGGATGATCCGGCGCGGGTGGCGGCGCTCGAAACGCTCTACGTCGGCGCGCACGCAGAAGCCGTGCGGCCGCTCGTGCTCACCTCGTGCCGCGTCATGCCCACCAAGGCCGGTCCCGCGCTGCTCTGCACCGCCCAGGGCGTCGAGACGCCCGAAGCGGCCGAGGCGCTGCGCGGGCTGGGCCTCTACGCCGCCGAAAGCGACCTGCCACTTGAAGAGGGCGAGTACTTTCTGCACGACCTCCCCGGTTTTGCCGTGGTGTCGGAAGAAGGGGTAGCGCTCGGAACGGTGCGCGACGTGCGCGAAGGGCCGCTCTACCTGCTCTACGAAGTAGAGACGGAAGCGGGCCAGACCGTGCTCGTGCCCGACGTGCCGGCGTTCGTCGCCGACCTCGACCTTGACGCGAAAAAGCTGGTGCTGAAATCCGTCGAAGGACTCTTCGAGGGCTGACGTGCTGCGTTTCGACCTGATAACAGCCCTGCCGGGGCTCGTCGAGAGCCCGCTCGCGCACAGCATTTTGCTGCGCGCGCAGAAGGCGGGGCTCGTCGAAATCCGCGTGCATGACCTGCGGCAGTACGCCGTGGGCAAGCACCGCCAGGTGGACGACTACCCGTTTGGCGGCGGGGCCGGCATGGTGCTCAAACCCGAGCCCATCTTCGCCTGCTACGAAGCCATCAAGGCTGAGGCAGAAGAGGCGGGGCAGGCCCTCGACGCCTTCGTGTACCTCTCGCCCGACGGCGAGGTGCTCTCGCAGAGTCTGGCCGGCGGCTTCTCGCTCAAAAAGTGGGTGGTGCTGCTGGCCGGGCACTACAAAGGCGTGGACCAGCGCGTGCGCGACCTGCTCGTGACACACGAAGTCTCCATCGGCGACTACGTGCTCTCAGGCGGTGAACTGCCCGCACTCGTGCTCATCGACGCCGTCGTGCGGCTCGTGCCGGGGGTGCTGGGCGACAGTCAGTCCGCCCTGTCCGATTCGTTCATGGACGGTCTGCTCGACGCGCCCGCCTATACGCGTCCTGCCGAATTTCGCGGCCACCGCGTACCGGACGTGCTGCTGTCGGGCGACCATCCAAAGGTGGAACAGTGGCGGGACGAGCAGCGGTACGAAAAAACCCGCCAACGCCGCCCGGATCTGCTTCCATAAGCGTCACAGCAATCCATTACGTAAGAGGTTAGCGGCTGGAGACTGGAGATTGGCAAAAACATCCAACCTCCAGCCTTTCACCTCTGACTTCTCTGACCAACTCTCACAACTCAAAACCATAAGAGGTGCGCCATGGCTACCGATCTCATGCGTCTGGTGGAAGCCACCCAGTTTCGGGACGATCTCCCGACGTTTCGTCCGGGAGACACCGTCTCCGTCCACGTCCGCGTCATCGAAGGTGACAAGGAGCGCATTCAGCAGTTCCAGGGCGTCGTCATCGCCATCCGGGGCGCAGGCGCGAGCCGCACGTTCATCGTGCGCAAGCTCTCCAACGGCGTGGGCGTCGAACGCATTTTCCCGTTCACTTCGCCCCGCATCGCCAAGATCGATGTAGTGCAGGAAGGGCGCGTGCGCCGTGCCAAGCTGTTCTACCTGCGCGGTCGGCGCGGCAAGGCGGCCCGTATCAAGGCCAAGCGCCGCGACGTGACGGCCTGATCGCGTGTCGTGCTGCGGGTGCCGGGTGTCGAATGAAAGATGCCCGCTACTCGACGCGCGACATTCGACATTCGACACTCCCCATGCAGATTCTGCTGCCTGAAAACCTGGCCCTCGAACCGCTCGTGGCGGCGCTCACCTCGGAGGGCGTCGCCATCGGTCGGGGGCCGGCAGCTGAAGCGCTGCCCCTGCTGCTGCGCGGCGGGGCGGACGTGGCCCTCGTGCCCACCTTCGACGTGCTCCGCAACGCCGAGCAGGTGGACGTGATGCCCGGCGTCGCTTTCTCGACGTGGGATTATCCGTTCGCGCGGCTCGTGCTCAAAGGTCTCGACAAGCCCACCGGCACGCTGGCTGCAGACCCCGCGCTGACGCAGGAAATCCTGCTGGCGAGTGTGCTGCTGGGCGAGCATTACGGCTTCACCCCTCAGGTGGTGCCGGTCGTGCATCCCCGCGTCGAGCACCTGGAAACGCACGACGCCGTGCTCGTGGTGGGCAACGACGCGCCGCTGCTCGACGCCGCCGGCGTGGTGATGGACCTGGGGCGCGAGTGGTACGAACTTGTCAACTACCCGATGGTGTGGGGGCTGTTCGTGACGCGCAAGGGCGAGGCGCAGCCTGCCTGGCGGCGTGCCCTGCTCGACGCCGTAGCGCTGTGGGAAACGCAGCAGGCCCTCTGGCTGCGTGCCCGCGAGATGCCCGAGGTGCTCCACAGCTTTTTCAGCGAAGGCATCCGCTTTCGCTTTGACGACCTGGCCGTAGCCTCGCTCACCGAGCTCCGCGAATACCTCTTCGAGCGCCGCGCCCTCGACGAAGTCACCGACCTGCCCATCGCCGACCTGCCCGACGAAGAGGGTGACGCCGACCGCGATCCGCTTCTCTGAGAAAATGGCCAGCGGCGAGAAATCCATCGTTACCAACCGGCAGGCCCGGTACGAGTACTTCATCGAGGACACCCTCGAAGCGGGCCTGGTGCTGACGGGCACCGAGGTGAAGGCGCTGCGCGACGGGAAAGCTTCGTTGCAGGAAGCCTACTGCGAATTCCAGGGCACCGACCTGGCCCTCCGCCACCTGCACATTCCGCCCTACACGCACGGCACCCACTTCAACCACGACCCGCTGCGTCCGCGCCGCCTGCTCCTGCACCGCCGCGAACTGGACAAGTGGAAAAAGGCCGTTGCCCAGAAAGGCTACACCATCGTTCCGCTGCGGCTCTACTTCAAGGAGGGACGGGTAAAAGTGGAGATCGGGCTGGCCA
>CBDUBO010000023.1:0-13362 GCA_965365405.1 uncultured Rhodothermales bacterium
CTGCACCTCCTGCGGCGTGATGGCCTCGACACGGTCGGCGTAGGTGCCGATGAGAGCGATGTCGTCACCGGGCCGCTGCGCGTGGAAGTCGAGCACCTGCACCCAGAACGGGTTGGTTTCGGTCTGCGTCTGCCGCTCGCGGCGAAGCTGCTCCTGCACCTTGTCGAGGTCTTCCTCGGTGGGGCCGTTCTGCTGGAGCGCGACCACCTGCTCGCGGACGGCCTCGGTCAGTTCGTCTACCCGCTGCGGGTCGCACACGAAAAAGACGATGACCTGGTAGAGCGAGTCAGGCACGTCGTCCGTGGTGGACTGCACCTGCACGCCGTAGACGCCGCCGCGGTTTTCGCGCAGGTCTTCGCGCAGCTTGATGCCCAGCACGTCCGTCATGGCGCGTAGTTCGAGGCGCGCATCCGGCGTGTAGTCCATCGGGCCGTGGAAAAGCATGAGCACCTGGCTTTGCGGCGCGGCTCCCTTGTACACGGCCTTCGTCACGACGCCATCGGGCAGGTCGGGGAAAACGTCCATCCATGCGTCGTCGCGGTTCTCGGCGGGCAGGGTGCCCAGGTAAGTCTGCGCGAGCGCGGTCATTGTGGGCACGTCGAAGGCGCCGACAAAGGTGAAGACGAAGTCCGAGGCGTCCTCGAAACGATCGCGGTAGATCTGCATGATCTCGTCACCCGTCAGCGCGTCCACCTGTGCTACCGTCGGCGTCTGGCGGCGGGGGGGGTTGCCGTAGAGCGCGTGCTGGAGCGTGTCCTGGAAGGCCGCGATGGGCGTGGCCGACCGGTTGGCAAGCTGGGCGCGGGCCTGGTTCTGGAACGCCGCGAGCGCGCCGGCATCCACGCGGGGCGCGGTGAAGTAGAGGTGGATGAGCTGGAATAGCGTCTCTACGTCTTGCACCGAAGCCTTGCCGTTGAACCCCTCGTCCGTCTCGCCGATGTAGGGGGCCACCTCCACGGTTTTGCCCGCCATCATCTTTTCCAGGTCCGTAGGCGAGAAGTTGGCCACGCCGCTGCTGGCCACCACGTAGCCCGCCACGGACGACGGGTAGGCCAGCGTCTCGGCGATGCGGGAAGCGCCCCCCGGCGAGGTGGCCGTGAACACGATCTCGTCGCTCTTGAAGTTCGTGGGCTTCATCACCACGCGCACGCCGTTGGCGAGCGTGATCTCAGTGGCGCCGACGTCCGTCCATTCGCGCGTAGCCACCACGTCCGCGGGGGCGGGAATGGTGGAGAGGAGGGCATCGGACGTGGTGGCGTCCACGTAGGCGTCGAGCGTACGGGCGCCGATGCGCCCGGCGAGGCCGGTATAGAGCGCTTCGAGCTGGGCGTCTGTCATTTCCTCGGCGTCCGGCTTGTCGGTCGTCATCACGAGTACGCCGCGGTTGCCGGGGGCCAGCAGTTCCTGCACGTGGCCGTTGACCTCGGAGGCCGTGATCTGCGGCAAGAGGGCCTGCGCCAGTCCGTACTCGTAGGAGATGCCGGGCGCGGCATTGTCGGTCAAAAACAGGTCCACGTATTCCTGGGCGAGCGCAGCGCTGCGCGTGTTCTCGCGCTCGGCAAAGGCATCGGCGTATCCGCGCAGCAGCGCGGTTTTGGCGCGCTCCAGCTCAGTAGCCGTGAAGCCGTGCTGGCGCACGCGCTCCACTTCGGTCAGCAGCGACTCCAGCCCGCGTTCGACGCCGCCGTCCTGGACAGTCGCGTTCATGCTGTACACATCCAGGCCGCGCACGAGCCCGCCGCGCGAGACCCCGGCGCGCAGGAACGGCGCGTTTTCCTGGCGCTGAAGCTCTTCCAGGCGGGCGTTGAGCATCCGCATGAACAGGTCGAGGGCCAGCTTTTCGCGGTACGCGCCCACCGTCGTGAGGGGCTCGGAGGCTTTCTTGACGACCACCTCGACCGACGTGATCGGGTACTCGGGGTCGGCTACGGCGCGGTAAACGGTTTCGGCGTGGGCGGGCGTGGGGATGGCCGTGCGGGCCGGGCCGCTGCCTTTGAGCTGGCCAAAATGCTCGCGCACGAGCGCCTCCGTCCGGTCGAGGTCGATGTCGCCCACGACGACGACGCCCGTCAGGTCGGGACGGTACCAGTCTTTGTAAAAGCGGCGGATCGTTTCCGCCGGCGCGTGGCGCACGATGGACGTGTCGCCGATGGGCAGGCGCGAGGCGTAGCGCGTGCCGTGCAGGTACACGGGCACGAGTCCACGTTCAAGGAGGCGGCCCTGGGCGTTCTGAAGGCGGGCGCGCCACTCCTCGATCACGACGCCGCGCTCTTTTTCGATCTCCTCGTCCGAGAGCGTGGCGTAGCCCGCCCAGTCCTCCAGCACGTCGAACGCCTTCTCGAAAAGCGCCGTGCTGTCGGTAGGGATGGTGAGCATGTACACCGTCTCGTCGAACGACGTGTAGGCGTTCAGGTCGCCGCCGAAGCGCATACCGGAGCGTTCCAGAAAGTTGACGAGCTCCTGCTTCTCGAAGCGGCGGGTGCCGTTGAAGAGCATGTGTTCGAGAAAGTGCGCCAGCCCGCGCTGGTCGTCGGCCTCCTGCACGGCCCCGGCATCGATGGCGAGGCGAAACTCGGCGCGGTTGGCCGGCTCGGTGTTGTGGCGCAGAAAGTAGGTGACGCCGTTGGGCAGGGTGCCCGTGCGCACGGCGGGGTCGAGGGGCAGCGCGGCTTCGGGCGCGATGGAGGGCGGCGCGTCCTGTGCGTGGGCTGCTGGAAGGGGCAGCGCGAAAAGGGCGAGGGCGAGCCCGAAAAGGCGAAATAGTCGCGTCATGGAGGTGCGGTAAGGGAATAAGTACTGCGTGCTGTAAGATACACGACGCGCGCCTCTTCGATCCCGGCTGCCCGAAGGACCTGCGTGTTGCGGCGCAGGCGAGCCTTCCCGGTTGCAACAAACGTGGAAGCTGACCCGCGCGCCGGATCCCGGCTACCGGGCAGCCCTGTTTTCAGCCCACACACCCCTCTATGCCCATGTCCGATTTTCCCGCCCTCGCGTCATTCAGCGGCTCCCACCGGCTGCTCCTCCTGCTCGCCCCCGGCACGCACAGCCCTGCCTACGAGCAGCAGATGGAGCAATTTGCCGGCACCGAAGCCGAGCGGCAGGCCCGCGACTTGGTGATAGGTTGGGTGCTCTACGAAGGCGAAAGCCGCGTGGGCGACACCGTGCTCGAAGCGGACGAGGCGCGGGCGCTACGCCAGCACTTCGGCGTGGACGACAACGACTTCCTGGCTGTGCTGGTGGGCAAGGACGGCACGGCGAAAGAAACGTACCAGGCCCCCGTGGCCGCCGCCGCCGTGTTTGCCGCCATTGACGCGATGCCCATGCGGCAGCAAGAAAAAACGGGCGATGCGTGACGAAATCCTGCCCTTGCTGGACGCGCTGGAGCAACGGTTCGACCGCTGGAAGGCGCGCGCGGCCCGCAAGCTGGGTCCGCCGGGCGCACCCTTTATCCAGACCTACCGAGACTTCGGCACCGCCAGTTGCGTGACGGTGCGGGGCCGCCTGCTCGAAGACCCGCGCCTCCGCAAGCCCACGCCCGACGACACCCTGCTCGACAACGTGATGGCGACGCTGCGCCGGATGGAAAGCGACGAGATTCCCGGTGCCCGTCTGCGCGTCCAGTTCTGCGGGGCTACTACCGAAGTCACGACCGACGAGGAAGGCTATTTCAGCGCCACCCTCGAACCCACCCGGGCACTCGACGAAGCGGCGCGCTGGCACGAGGCCACCGTGACGCTCGTCTCGAGCCCCGCACATCCGGCAGGTACGGTGGCAGAAAGCACTGCGCCCGTCCTCGTGCCGCCGCCCTCGGCGCAGTACGGCGTCATCTCGGATGTGGACGATACCATCCTCCAGACGGGGGCCACCAACTTCATTGCGATGGTGCGCACCACGCTTGCCGGCAACGCCCTCACGCGGCTGCCCTTCGAGGGCGTGGCCGGCTTTTACCGTGCCCTCGTCCACGGGACGCTCAGCACCGACGACAACCCCCTCTTTTTCGTCTCCAGCAGCCCCTGGAACCTTTACGACCTGCTCATCGACTTCATGGAGACGCAGGGCATCCCGCAGGCGCCGCTGCTGCTACGCGACCTGGGGCTGGACGCGGGCAAGTTCATCAAGAGTGGCCATTCCGAGCACAAAACCGCCGCCATCACCCGCATCCTCGAAGCCTATCCCGACCTGCCCTTTTTCCTCATCGGCGACAGCGGCCAGCACGACCCGGAGATTTATGCAGACGTGGCGCGGCGCTTTCCGGGCCGTATCCGCTGCATCTACATCCGCGACGTGGCCCCGGCGCTGCGCGACGCCGAGGTGGAAGAGATCGCGGCTCGGCTCGCCGTCGAGGGCATCGAGATGGTGCTGGCCCCTGACAGCCTGACGGCGGCGCGGCACGCCGCCGAAAAAGGCTGGATTCGTTACGACGAGTTGCCCGACGTGGCCGCAGAAAAAGCCAAGGACGAGGCCGCGGGGCACGAATCTTGACCCTCTGCGGGGCGTTGATCTTTCAGTTGCCCACGCCCATGCTCCATTACCGCCGCTACGACCATTCCCCCCACGCCGAGTGGGTCGTGTTCGTGCACGGTGCGGGCGGTTCGTCGAGCATCTGGCACCGTCAGATCCGCGATTTCACGCCGCACTACAACGTGCTGCTGGTGGACTTGCGCGGCCACGGCCTGTCGCAGCGCAGGGAGGACGAGGCGCACCGGAAGCCGTACACGTTCGAGGAGGTGAGCCGCGAAGTGCTCGACGTGCTGGACGATGTGGGCATCGAAAAGGCGCACTTTGTCGGCATCTCGCTGGGCTGCATTCTCATCCGCACGCTGGCCGAGATTGCGCCCGCGCGCGTGCAGTCCATGACCCTCGGCGGGGCCATCGTCCGGCTCGACCTGCGCTCGCGGTTTCTGGTGGGTATGGGGCACCTGCTCAAGCGGGTGGTGCCGTTCATGTGGCTCTACAAGCTCCTGGCGTGGATCATCATGCCCCGCAGGCGGCACCGGCAGTCGCGCCTGCTCTTCGTCAACGAGGCGCGCAAGGTGGCGCGGCGCGAGTTTCTGCGGTGGTACCGGCTCACGGCAGAGGTGAACCCGCTGCTGCGCTTTTTCCGCGAACGCGAACTCGCGACGCCCACGCTCTACGTGATGGGGGAGGAGGACCACCTGTTTCTCGCGCCCGTGCGCAAGGTCGCCGCCGCGCACGCGAGCAGCAGCCTGGCCGTGGTGGAGGACTCGGGCCACGTCGTCAACGTGGATCAGCCGGACGCATTCAACCGGCTCACGCTCGACTTTCTGCGGCGGCACGCGGCGTAGGCATGGGCAGCAGCCACGGGGTCTGTTTGTGCCTTGACGGCAAATCAGGTTCGGGCCAAATTGGCCGCCTAATTCGCCGCTGTCTGCCATGCTTCGTCTGCTGCTCGCCGCGCCCGTGCTCGCGCTCTGCGGGTGCAGCCTGTTCGGGCCCTCTTCCGCCTATCTCGTGTTCGAGACGGTCGGAAAAACCCACGTGCCCGGCACGCTGCTCGAAATCCGTCTTGTGAACGGGACGGGCAACACGATCCACTACAATCTGTGCTTTGTGGCCTTGGAGCGCAGAGAGGCCGGTTGGGCAGCTGTGCCGGAAGGCACGGCACCCTCTCCGAAACCTGTGTGCACTGCTCAATTGGATGGGCTGCAACCTGGACAGGAGACCAAGGCCGTTGCACGCTTGCCCCACACCCTGGCTCCCGGCACGTACCGTGCGGTGACGGAGGTGGAGAGGAGCGGGTACTGGCAACGCCTGGTTACGCCGCCCTTTGCTGTAGAGTAAAGCAGGCAGCACGGCAGCAGGGGGAAGCCGGCTGTTTTCCGACCCGATCACCCTGTGCTCTGCATGGCCGCGGCGATGCCGTTGACGCTCAGGAAAAGCGCGTCCCGAATGGGCTGCTGGTCCAACTCCGAGGCCCCGCGTAGCCTGTTCATCAGCTCGATCTGGATGAGGTTGAGCACATCCGTGTACGGATTGCGCAGCGCGATGGAGCGGGCGATTACGTCCGACCCAGCCAGGGGCCGCTCGCCCCGGACGGTCTGGATGGCCTGGACGGCAGCGTCGAAGTCGGCGCGGATGCGGCTGTGGAATGGCGCTTCGGGCGCGGCGCGGTTGTAGCGCTCGGCGATAGGAAAGCGGGCGCGGGCCATCTCGCGCGCGGCGTTGTCCACGACGGCGTGGAGGAATGGCCAGTGCTGGTAGGCCTGGCGCAGCGTTTCGGCGTGGCCGGCGTCTGCCACGATGCCGGCGAGGGCCGCGCCCGTGCCGTACCAGCCCGGCACGGTGTAGCGCGTCTGCGTCCACGCGAACACCCACGGAATGGCGCGCAGGCTGTCGAACTGGCCCGGCCCCTGCGTGCTGCGCGAGATGGGCCGCGAGGCGATGGGCAGCCCGCCGATGCCGCCGAGGGGCGTCACGCGCGTGAACCAGTCCCAGAAATCCGGCGCGTCGATGAGGGCGCGGTACGTGTTAAACGAATCCTCTGCCACGCGGCCAATGAGGGTGGCGGCGTCGTCCATGCCACCTGCGCCGTACTCGCCCGCTGTGGCGAGCACGAGCGCGCCGACGACCTGTTCGAGGTGTCGGTGTGCAATGGCGGTGCTGCCGTAGCGAAACGAGATCACCTCTCCCTGTTCAGTAAAGCGGATCGCGCCGTTGTGGACGCTGGGCGGGAGCGCGAGGATGGCCCCGCTGGCGCGCCCGCCGCCGCGCCCGACCGTGCCGCCGCGCCCGTGGAAAAGGCGCAGCCGCACGCCCTGCTGCCGGCACAGCGTGCCCAGCGCCTCCTGCGCTCGGTGCAGGCTCCAGTTAGCCATCCAGTAGCCACCGTCCTTGTTGGAGTCCGAGTAGCCGAGCATGATCTCCTGAAAGCGCCCACGCGCTTCGAGGTGAAGCCTGTAAACGGGATCGGCAAACAGCGCGCCCGTCAGCGTTTCTGCCCGCGCCAGGTCGTCAATCGTCTCAAAAAGCGGGGCCACGTCGAAGCCCGACGCAACGCTTTCGCTCTCGATTCGCCACAGCCCTGCTTCTTTGAGCAGCAAGAGCACTTCCAGCACGTCCGACACGCTGTCGGTCATGGAGATGATGTAGCTGCCGACGCTTTCGGGCGCGTGCTGGCGCTGCGCGTGCAGGATGGCGAGCGTTTCGAGCAGACTGGAGGTGGCCTCTTCGAGCGGGGTGCCGGGGCCGACGAGCGGGCGCGGATTGCGCAATTCGCGGTGAAGCAGGTCCAGACGCGCCGCCTCGTCGAGCGCGGCGTAGTCGGCGACGACGCCGGCGCGGGCGAGGAGATCAGAGACGGCTTTCTCGTGCACCCGGCTGTGCTGCCGCACGTCGAGGGCCACCAGGTGGAGCCCGAACGACTCGGCCAGCCAACGCACGCGCTGCACGCTGCCCGCGCGCGCCACCTGCGGCAGACCGGCGCTTTCGAGCGCGCCTTGAATGAGTTCGAGGTCGGCTACGAGTTTTTCGGTGGTGTAGGCCGTGGCGTCGTCGGCAGCGCGGGCCAGCCGCGCCCGCATGTGCTCGAGCTTGAGACGGATGGGCTCGTGGGCAAAGACGCGGAGCAGGTCTTCGGGCAGCACGTGGCCGGCGGTGTCTTCTTCGAGCGAAGCCAGAAGGGCAGGAGAGAGGGGGCCGGTCTGGTGCTCGGACAGGCTCAGCTCGCGGCGCAGGGCGTGAAGTTCGTCGCGCAGGAGGCGCGCGGCCGTTTCGCGGTGCCGTCTGAGCGTCTGGCGCGTCACCTCGGGCGTCACGTTGGGGTTGCCGTCGCGGTCGCCGCCGATCCACGAGCGGTAGCGCAGAAAGGCGGGCACCTCTACGCGCCGCCCCAGGTGTTTTTCTGCCGCCCGCTGCACGTCGGCATAGAGGCGAGGCACGGTTTCCCAGATGGTCGTGCCGAGGAAAAACAGGCCCTGTTCCACCTCGTCGAGCACAGATGGGCGGGTGCTGCGCACCTCGTCGGTGGTGAGCAGGAGGGCGATCTGCCGGGCGATGTCGCGTTCGGCTTCGGCACGCTCGTCCGCCGCTGCCGCCTCGTCCTGCCATACGGCCAGCTGCTGCCCGATGCGCTGCTGCTTGTAGAGCACGCTGCGGCGGCGCGCCTCGGTGGGGTGCGCCGTAAGCGTGGGCTGGAGGTCGAGTTGGGCCAGCACCTGTTCAAAGGCACGGGCGTCCATGCCGTCTGCCGCCAGCCGCGCCAGCGCCTCCTCGACGGAGTCCGGGCGCGGCCGGTCCGCGGCAGCCAGCGACCGCTCCCGGTTGACGCGGATGATCTCCTGCTTCTCGGCCTGGTTGACGAGGTGAAAAAACGTCGTGAAGCCACTCAGCAGGGCCGTCAGGTTTTCTACCGAGCAGCCGGCAATCACCTCGGCAGCCTCGTCCAGCTTCTCTTCTTTGCTGAGGTTGCGCAGCGTTTCCGTCGTCTGGTAAAGGCCATCGCCGTAGCGTGCCTTCAGGGCTTCTCCAAGCAGCCGGCCCAGCAGGTCCACACTGGCGGCGAGCGGGGCCGTGACGGCGTGGACGGAATCAGGGGTCGGAGCGGGCATAGCGTTGGCGGTAGAGGTGCTTTTCAGTTTCGCGGGCGATGAGGGCGTCGGCCAGGGCGCGGGCGGGTTCGGGCGCGGCGAGCGCCGCCTGCACGTCGGCCTCGCGCACGTCCACGCGGTAGAGGTGGCTCATGAGCAGGGCCGGCTGCGTGCGCAGCAAATGCTCGACACGTGCCGTCAGCCACGCGCGCAAGCCCGCTTCGTCCGACGGCAGCGCCTCCGCTTCGGTTTCCTGGCCAAAGCGGAGGGCTGCCTGACGGAGAAGGGCGGTCGCTACCATCCCACCTCGATGCCCAGGAAGTAGCGGAAGGCGAAGGCGTCTTCCTCGCTGCCGATGATCTCCGGATCGCTCAGCCACAGCGGAAAACGCGCGGCCAGCTTCAGATTCTGGAGCACGTCTGACTGCGCGGTCCAGCGCCGCAGGCTGCGCAGCACGCTCACGTCGTAGGTGAGTGCTACGCCCGCGTCGGCAATGAGGTTGTCCAGGCTGAAACGCTGGGTGGAGGTGCCGAAGCGCTGGCCGCCGGCCTGAATAGTTGCCCCAGAAAACAGGCTGGCCTCAAAGGGTGCCAGGAGGGCCGACTTCGGACGCGGCAGCGCCGCCTCCACCGTACCCATCCACGCCTGCGTGCTGCCGCCGGCGAGCCTGTCCATGTAGCCCACAGGCCCGAAGCCCGAAAACGAGCGGAGCGGCACATCGTCGTAGAGGTCGTTCTCGGCGGCGTGAATCTGGCGCGTGGCGGCGTTCTGCCAGATTTCCTCGTACGTGGCCGCGCCGGGCTGGAACCGCTGGTAGAGCGCGAGCGCATCGCTGCCGAAGCCGACGAGGGTGCGGGCGCGGAGGGCGAGCGGCCCGACGGGCACCGACTTCTGCGCCCGCAGTGTCAGTCGCGTCGCGCTCGACCGCTCGAAAGGCAGGCGCAGTTGCACCGTGCCCTGCTCGTTGGTGAAGTTGAACGCTTCCCGGCGGAAGGAGCCGCCCACCTGCACATCGGCGCTGATGCGGTTGCCGCCCCGTCCCGCTTCGTAGCGCGCGCCCAGGTAGGCCGCGTGGTCGCCGCCGAACACGTTGCGGTTGAAGTTCGGAGAGGGGCCGTAGAAAAAGCCGCGTACGGTGGGCTGGAGCGTGTGGACGCCGAAAAGCGTCAGCCGGCCCCGGTCGCGCCCCAGCGCGGCCCACCGGCCAAACGTGTGCGAAACCTCGACGCGGTTTTGCATCACGCCCACGTGCTTTTCCGCAGAGAGCATCAGGCGCGTCTGCGGGCTGACGGCTCGGAGCCCGCTGCTGTACGCGAGCGTGTAATCCACCGCGTCGTTAGGCGAGCGGCCGGGTACGTCGGGAACGGTGAGCTCAAAGTCGCGGCTGGAAACGTAGTTGTCCACGTCCAATGCGAGTGGATAGACGGTCAGCATCGCCTTTGTCTGGTGACGGCCCATCCAATAGGTGCCGCGCGCCTGCACGCCGATGCCCGGCCCGAAGCGGTCGGCGTAAACGGCGAGGGGCCGCCAGCCCACGCTGTAGTGATCGAGTGTGGGCGTGGGCGCTTCGAGAAACGCCACGTCTTTCGGCATCCGAGTGGCGTTGTTGAGGCGGTTGTGGTCGGGCGTGCGGCCCAGCGGGTCAATCTCAGCGGAGACGACCTTCTGGGGCGTCGCGAGCCGGAGCGTGTAACCGGGGCGCGTCCAGCCCCACGCCGGGGCCACCACCCACGACGCCGGTACGGGCTTGGCCCGGCCCATCTCGGAAACCGGAATCGTCACCCACTGCTCGCTACCGTCCTCCATCGTCAGCCGCACGTCGAGCGGGAAAAGCATCTCGTCTTCGCGCTCCAACTCCAGCATCGTCTGCCACGCGCCGCCAGTCGGAATGCTCGCCAGCCCTTCGATAGCGTAGTCCATCCTGACCCTGTCGCGCGTGGTCTGCTGGAAGTACCAGTCCAGTTCGATGCCGCTCACCTTTTCGGCCACCCGCTCCACGTCGGCGGGTTGGGGGTGGCGGAACTTGAACTCGCGGTAGTAAGCCCTAAAGAACGCGTCGCGCAGCGAGTCGCCCAGGATGTAGCCCAGTTGGTCGGCAATCATGGCTCCGCCCGAATACGACGCGGTGCTGTAGGCTCGGTTCGTCTCGAACCAGTCGGACGGGCTGCTGATGGGTTCGTAGAGCCCATTTTCCTGCAACCCCATGATGGCGAGCGTGCTGCCCCGGTGGTTGGCCGGGCGGTTGGTGAGCAGGGCCGAGATCACCTCGTCGGTCATGAAATCGGTAAAGCCCTCGTCCATCCACGCGAAGTCGCTCTCGTTGGAGCCGAGCGTGCCGTAGAACCACTCGTGGGCCGCCTCGTGCGCCGTCACGCCGACAAGTGAGCCCGGCGTGCGCCCGCCCGTGATGAAGTTGATCATCGGGTACTCCATGCCGCCGTCGCCGGCCTGGGCCACGGTGAACTGCGGCCACGGGTACTCGCCCACGCGGCGGCTGAGGTACTGGATGACGGCGGGCACGAACTGGCGCAAAAACTGCCAGCCCTCGGCCACGTCGGGCTGGTAGAGCAGGTGGTAGGTGCGTCCGTCCTGACCTTCGATGCGGTCGTGGACGTAGTCACGGTCGGCGGCCCAGGCGAAGTCGTGGACGTTCTCGGCGCGGAAGTGCCACGTGAGCATCGTGCCGGGCGCGTGGGCCACTTCGCGGGCGCTGTAGCCGTGCCCGATCTGGTCGGCGTTCTGCAAAACGCCCGTTGCCCCAATGGTGTACTCGGTGGGAATCGTGATGCGCACGTCGAACGTGCCGAAAGGCGCGTAGAACTCGCGTCCGATGTAGGGGTCGGCGTGCCAGCCGCGCGTGTCGTACTGGGCCAGCTTCGGGTACCACTGCGCCATCGAGAAGTCGATGCCCTCGCGCGAGTCGCGCCCGGAGCGGCGCGTTTGCAGCGGCACCTGCGAGTGGAAGCGCATCTCGAACGTCGAGGACGTGCCGGGCGGAATGGGGCGGGCCAGTTCGGCGCGCAGAACGGTGTCGTCTACGCGAAACGCGACGGGCCTGCCGTCCTGGAGCAGCGTGTCCACGCGGTGGTAGCCGATTTCGTCGGGGCCCAGGTTGAAGATGCGCGGCACCACGCGCCCATCGGGGTCGGGAAGCTGCCGGTTGCGCTCGGCCATGAGCGAGTTCGGCTGGAAGGCGTTGAAGTAGAGGTGGTAATAGACGTGGCGCAGCGTGTCCGGGCTGTTGTTCTCCAGCGTCAGTGTTTGCGTGCCGGTAAACTGGTGGCGCGGCGCGTCCATCTCAATGTTCATGCGGTAGGCGACGCGCTGCTGCCAGGGCGACGTGCCCTGGGCGTGTGCGGCGAAGGGAAGCAGAAGAGCCAGGAGGAGGGCGAGGCGCATGGGGCAGGAGGATGGGGAAGCGTGGCGGAAGGATGGGCTGCAAACTACGCCGAGGCCGCAGCGTCGGGAAAGGCTGGAAGGGCGGGACACCGAGTAGCGAAAGCGATACTTGAGGTGTCAGCCCTTAACTTGCCGTCTTTGCGTTCCATAACACCGCTGTAAAGATGACGAAAGCTGAACTGACTGATACCATTGCACAGGCAACGGGACTGACGCGCATCGAGACCGAGGCCGTCATTGAAGGATTCATGGTCTGTGTGCGCGAGGCGCTGGCAGCGGGGAACCGGGTAGATTTGCGGGGTTTCGGCGCTTTCCACGTGCAGCACCGCGCCGCTCGAACCGCGCGCAACCCGGTGACGGGCGAAGACCTGGAGGTGGCCGAGCGCTACCGACCTGTCTTCAAACCTTCCCGCGACCTCGTGCGCGCCGTGGACACGGCCCATCACCTTCGCAATGTCTGATTCTCTTTCCACTGTTTCGTGCGCCGAATGCGGCGCGGCGCTCACGCCGGGGCATGACCGGTGCGACCTGTGCGGCCACCCTGTTGCGGCAGCCACCGACCCTGCCGTACCTGCTGCCGAGAAGCCGGTGCCTGCCACCAGTGCCTCCGGGTCGGATGCGGGCGTTTTCTGCAATCAGTGCGGCTGGCAGAATCCGTCCCAGTCCCGCTTTTGCAGCCAGTGCGGGACGGCACTCCAGCAGGGTGCGCGCGCGGCCACGCCCGCTGCGCCCGTTCCTGTTTTGCCGGGAGGGCCACGTGCCCAGAGTGCCCAGGGCGACGCGCCGCTGGGTAAAAGGCTGGGCGTGGTGCTGGCCGCCGCCGTGCTGCTCGTCGTGGCCCTCTTCGTCATCACGGCCATGAGCAGGCAGGCGGCCCCGCCCACCGTCAATCCGCCGCCGCCGCCCCCCGACGTGAGCACGCAGGCCGAGACGTTCACACCGCTGTCGCCCGAGCAGGAGGCCGCCATCGCATCGCTGGAAAAGACGCTTGCCGAGGCGCAGGGGGCCGATCGCCTGACGCGGCAGCAGGAGATGGTCAACCTGCTCATCGGGTACGGACGACCTGACCTGGCGGCGCAGGCGCAGGAGGACCTCGCAAAGCTCCAGCCCTCGGCTCCGGCGTGGACGCGCGCGGGCGACCTCTACTTCCAGTGGCTCACCCTGCTCGAAGACCGCGAGGGCGACCCGCAACCTGTGGCACGCCGCGCCCTCGCGGCCTACGACTCCGCCCTGGCGCGCGACGCCGCCAACCTCGACGTGCGCGCCCGCCTCGCGTGGGCGGCGCAGTACGACAGCACCCAGCCCATGCGTGCCATTGAGGAAACCAAGGCCGTGCTCGAGCAGGACTCGACCCACATCGGTGCGCTCCAGAACTACGCCATCTTCCTGGCCCGCATCGGCCGCACCGATCAGGCCG
>CBDUBO010000024.1:0-13332 GCA_965365405.1 uncultured Rhodothermales bacterium
CACCGCCGCCCCCGCCGACGCGCAGATTCTGGGCCGCGTCAAGAAAGCCGCGCAACGCGGGGCCGAACGCGCTGCCGAACGCGAGGCCGAGCGCCGTGCCGACCGCGCCGTGACGCGCGCTGCCGACGCCGCCGAAAACGCCGTTACGGGCGCGAGCACCCCGGCTGCAACCCCGGCGAACACCGCCCCCGCACCGGCCCCTACCGCTGCGGTCCCTGCTGCTCCGGCCCCCCCGCCGGGCGACCTCGTCCTCGTCAACTACGACTTCGTGCCGGGCGATCAGGTACTCTTCGACGAGAGCCTCGAAGCCGAAACCGTGGGCGATTTCCCTGCCCGCCTCACCTTCCTGTCGGGCACCTACGAAACGGCCGTGTGGCAGGAGCGGCGCTGGCTGCGCGCCGCCGCCTTTGGCCAGTTCGCCATTGAATTGCCCGGCGTGCTGCCCGACCGTTTCACCGTCGAGTTCGACGCCGCCGTGCCTTCGGGCTGGGTGCAGGAAGTGCGCTTCAGCGAGCACCCTGCCAACTTCCTACGCTTCGGCGCCGAGGACGGCGGGCTCGAACGCGCTTCCAACTCCGGCGTGCGCGCCGTGGCGCAGCCCACCGTCCGGCCCGGCGGCCAGACCGTCTTTCCCGTCAAGGTGATGGTGGACAAGGGCTACGTGAAGGTGTACATGAATGGCACGCGCGTAGCCAACGTGCCCAACGCCGACCTGGGGCGGTCGCGCCGGATCACGTTCGGCGTGAGCGCGAGCCAGGACAGCCCGGCTTACTTCGGCGCGTTCCGCGTGGCCGAAGGCGGTAGGGCGCTGCGCGCCGTGGCGGAGGCCGTGGCCGAGGCCGCGCCCGAAGCGCCGCTCGTGCTCACGGGCGTCGTTTTCGACACGGGCAGCGCGCGGCTGCGCGCCGAGTCCGGCCCCACGCTCGACGCCGTGGCGGCCTCGCTCGCGGCACGGACAGACGTGCGCGTGCGCGTCGAAGGCCACACGGACGACACGGGCGCGGCGGCTGCCAACGCGGCGCTTTCGCAGGCGCGGGCCGAAGCCGTCGTGGCGGCGCTCGTGTCGCGTGGCGTTGCCGCCACGCGGCTGGAAGCGCAGGGCTTTGGCGACACGCAGCCCGTCGCGCCGAACGCCACGCCCGAAGGCCGCCAGCAGAACCGCCGCGTGGCGCTCGTGCGCCTCTGAACCTCCCTTCTTTCCAGTCAACATCATGAACGCAACCTCCCGCGGCGCCCTCGTACTGGCCTGCCTGTCTCTTTGCACGGCCATGCTCCACGCGCAGCCCGCGCCCTTCGACCCGGCACTCGACCCTGCGCGGCGGGCGGAAATCATAGACGGCGTGCTGGCCCGGCTCGAAGCGCATTACGTCTATCCCGAAACCGCCCTGGCCATGTCCGCCGCCGTGCGGGCGCGTGCCCAGGCGGGCGCCTACAACGCCATCACCGATGCGCGCGTGCTGGCCGACACGCTCACCGCGCACCTGCGCGCCGTCAGCCACGACAAGCACCTGTCTGTGCAGGTCAGCCCCCGCCCGATTCCCGAAGCCGCCGCTGACCCGGCCACCGATCCAGAACTAAAGGCGCGCCGGGAGATGCAGATGCGCTTCATGAACTACGGGTTTGAAGAGCTTCGCCACCTGAAGGGCAACGTCGGCTACCTCAAGCTGAAAGGCTTTGCCCCCGCCGACGGCGACGGTGCCAGAGAGGCCGTGGCGCAGGCGATGGGCTTTCTCTCGCGCACCGACGCGCTCATCATAGACCTGCGCGACAACCAGGGCGGCGAGCCCGCCATGGTGCAACTGCTGGCCAGCTACTTTTTCGGCGAAACGCCCGTCCACCTCAACTCGCTCTACTGGCGTCCCGACGACCGCACCGAGGAGTTCTGGACGCACGCAACGCTCGACGGCCCGCGCTACGGACCGGATCGCCCCGTTTACGTGCTGACGAGCCGCCGCACGTTCTCGGCTGCCGAGGAGTTCAGCTACGATCTCCAGCAGCAGGGACGCGCCACCATTGTGGGCGAGACGACGGGCGGCGGCGCGCACCCCGGCGACGTGGAGCGCGTGACGGAGTACGTGGGCGTGTGGGTGCCTTCTGGCCGGGCCATCAACCCCGTCAGCGGCACCAACTGGGAAGGCGTGGGCGTCGTGCCGGACGTGGCCGTGGGCGAGGAGAAAGCGTTTGATGCCGCCTACCGGGCTGCCATTGAAGCCCTTCTCGCCAGGGCCACGCATCCCGCCCTGATCCGCAGCTACGAGATGCACCTTCAAGAACTCGATGCCAGAAGCGACAAGCCATGAAATCCATCCGTGTAAGCGCTCAGCGCACCATTGCCGCACCGGCCCACGTGCTCTACAACATCATCGCCGACTACGATGAGGGTCACCCGCGCATTTTGCCGCCGCAGTATTTCGCGGACTTCCAGGTGGAAGCGGGCGGGCGGGGCGCGGGCACCGTTATCTCATACAAGCTGCGCCTGATGGGGCGGTGGAACCCGGCCCGCGCCCGCGTAAGCGAGCCCGTGCCGGGGCGCGTGCTCCAGGAAACGCTCGTGGACGCCGACCTGGTCACCACGTTCACCGTCGAGCCACTGGGCGACGGCAGCGGCACGCACGTCGTGTTCGAGACGGTGTGGCAGTCGCCGTGGTGGCGCGCGCCCATCGAGCGGCTGCTCGCGCCCCGGATGCTGCTGCCCGTGTACCGCGAGGAACTCCAGAACCTCGACCGCGAGGCGCGGCACGCGATGGCCACACAACCCTCAATCGAAGCATGAAACGCCTGCTGTCCCTGCCCGCCATTGCCGTCGGCCTGGCGCTGCTCTCCGGCTGCGCCAGCACCATTCCGCCCAGCCAGCCGCTTCCCGCCCAGGTGGCCGTAAGCCGCTTCACGCTCGACGTGGAAGGGCTGGAAGCCGACTTCCCCGACAAGGGCGGCGGCCTGGTGCCCCTCGCCTCGCGCATCCTCAACGACGGAAAGGACATCGTCGAGGCCGCCCGAACCATCGCGCACCCCGAAGGCAGCCCCTTCATGCAGGTCGTCCACAATGTGTACAGCACGTTCACCCAGGCGACCGATCACTACTTCGACGTGCACGTGCTTCCGCTCGACACGCTGCGCGGCGTGGTGCCCTACTACGTGGGCCTACCCTTCGGCGACACCCGCAAAGTGGCGCGGAGCGGACGCTACGACGGTGTGATGGAAGTAGAAGCGTACGTGACCGTGCCCGACGCCGGCAAGAGCGGCTGGTCGATTCTGGGAGTGGGCAAGACGCGCGTAAAGGGCCACCCGGAGATGCTGCTGCGCGTGCAGATGCTGGACGCGAGCGGGGCCGTGGTGTGGCGCGACCACGTGCGCGTGCGCTCGAAGGAGAAGGTGGAGCTGAGCGAAAAGTGGGTGCTGGGCGTCCGCACGCGCCGCGACGTGACAGGTCCGGAGCCTACGCTCTCCGACTTGATGGACGAGGCCGTCGCCCGGCTGGCCCGCCGCAGGCCGGCCCGGCCATGAACCGACGCGTACTCGTGGCCGGGGCGTCCGGGACAGTCGGGCAGCCTCTCGTGGCGGCGCTGGCCCGGCGGGGCTGGCAGGTGCGCGCCCTCGTGCGGGGCGACGTCGTGGTGCCGGGGGCACGCGAGCACGCCCAAGGCGACCTGCGCGACGAAACCTCGCTGCGGGCGGCGTGCCGGGGCTGCGGGACCGTCTTCTCGGCCGCAGGGGCCTCGCTCGACCTCGGCCTACGCCCCGGCTCGCCCGGTTTCGACGCCATCGACCGCGAGGGCACCCTGCGGCTGCTGAAGGCGGCGCAGGCGTGCGGCGTGCAGCGGATGGGCTACGTGTCCGTCTTCCACACCCCCGCACAGGCCGAGCTTGCTTACGTGCAGGCCCACACAGACGTAGAAACGGCACTCCGGGCGAGCGGGCTCGAAACAGCTGTCGTGCGGCCCACGGGCCTGTTTCCCGCGTTCGCGGTGCTGCTCAAGATGGCGCGGCTGGGCATTGCGCCAGAACTGTCCGGAGGGCAGGCGCGGTCGAACCCCATACACCCCGCCGACCTGGCCGCAGTGTGCGCGGACGCGCTGGAAAACCCCGCGGAAGCGGCTGTCGAGGCGGGTGGGCCGGACGTGCTATCGCGCCACGCGATGTTCGAGCAAGCGTTTCGCGCCACTGGCAGGACGCCGCGTTTCGTGCCGGTGCCGGTGGGAATGATCAGCTTCAACGCCGCGCTCGTGCGTCCCTTCGACCGGCGGCTGTCCGACCTGCTGCGCTTTTTCGCCCGCGTGAGCACAACGGACGCCATTGCTCCGGTACGTGGGCAACAGCGCCTGGCTGACTACTTCGGCAGCGTTGCGTAGTGCGCTGACCGGATGGGAAGAGCGGGGTTTACGCCGAGGCGAGCAGTCGGGCGGCGACGGCGGCGCGGCTGACGACCTCGAGCTTGCCCATCACGTTCTCGACGTGGTGGCGCGCCGTGTGCGGGCTCACAAACAAACGCTCGGCCATCTGCGCGTTGCTCAGCCCCTCAGCCAGCAGCAGCGCCACCTCGGCCTCGCGCCGCGTCAGCCCGAAGCGCTGGCGCACGTCGTCGGGTGCAGGCAGCGCGGGCGTGGCGCTGCTCTGCACGGAGACGAGCACGGCCTGTTCGGGGCCGAAGGAGCCTGCCGGCAGCAGCGACGCCCGCAGCGTGTATGTGCCCTGCGGCGTCTCCACCTGCATTGTGGGCGGTACACCGAGCCCGGGGCCGTGGCCTCGCATCTCGCGTCCAGCCCGGGCCAGGCGGGCGTCCACGAGGGTGCGGTGAGGGTCGGCACCGAGCAGGCGTTCGAGAGCAGGATTGCGGTGCACCTCCATCCCATCCAGGCTGAACACGATCAGGGGCGCATCCATCAGGTCGAGCGTGGTGCGCTGCGTGCCAAAGCGACCCCACGCATCGAGCCCACCCCGGAAAGCTGGTAACAGCACGCGCATCAGGGCGAGGTTGGATTCGGCAGCGTCCGGGTTCGGCCGTTCGTACGTAACCTGAAGCCCGGCCTGTGCTGTCCCGACGGAGGCGGTGACGCCGCACAGGCTGTACATCCGGTTGGGCCAGGCAATGCCATTCATCAACTCAGAGGTTCTGAGCGAGAGGCTGTGGCGCTGGAGGACGTGATCTATCGTTTGCTCGCTGAAAGCGCCGCCGCCCTGCGCGTGGTGCGAACGAAGCCAGCAGTCCACGACGGCGTCACGTGTGCCCCACGCCATCTGCGTGTGCGTGATGTAATCGGCATAGCGTTGCCAGGTGTCGACATCCACGCCATCAATCACGTAGGGATGCTCCATGCCGGTGATGCCGAAAATGGCGTGATCGGCACGAAGCAGGGTGCGCACCTGATAAACCGCGTCCTGGCGCCATGCATCAACGCTGGGTGCGGCAAGGGGTGCGAGCAGCACGCGGCTGACGGACTCTAACAGAGAGAGATCGTGTAGAGAAAGCGTCATGTCAGGGGCGCGGAGGTGTAGCGCTTCGAAAGAAAGTTCAGGCTGCGCCGATGAGCCGGGTGGCGACGGCGGCGCGGCTGACGACCTCGAGCTTGCCCATCACGTTCTCGACGTGGTGGCGCGCCGTGTGCGGGCTCACAAACAAACGCTCGGCCATCTGCGCGTTGCTCAGCCCCTCAGCCAGCAGCAGCGCCACCTCGGCCTCGCGCCGCGTCAGCCCGAAGCGCTGGCGCACGTCGTCGGGTGCAGGCAGCGCGGGCGTGGCGCTGCTCTGCACGGAGACGAGCACGGCCTGTTCGGGGCCGAAGGAGCCTGCCGGCAGCAGCGACGCCCGCAGCGTGTATGTGCCCTGCGGCGTCTCCACCTGTTCGGCCGGGAAAGCGGGCAGGCCGACGGGGCGCTGCCGGGCGTGCGCGCTCATCGTGCGTCCCATGCGGGCCATGCGCGTGTCCACGGCGGCGCGGTGGGCGTCGCTGCCGAGCAGGCGTTCCAGGGCGGGATTGCGGTGCAGTTCGCGCCCGTCCGTGCTGAATAGCGCGACGGGCTCGTCCATTACGTCGAGGGCGGCGTGGCGCGCCCCGAACTGCGCCAAGTGGGCCAACCCCGCCTTGAAGGCTGGATGCAGCACACGCAGCAGGTCGGTCGTCTGCTCCTTGAGCCGGAAGCTGTCGCGGCGGTTCTGGAGCACCCAGATCATCGTTTCACCGCCGGGTAAATCGCCGATCATGCCCGTGAAGTCGAAAAAGCGGTTGCCTTCGAGGACTTCCTTGACGATGGGCGAATCGTCCGGATTGAGGCCCTGCTCCATCACCATGCGCATGTTCTCGTCCCACGAGAACACGTTGAACTGCCGGGCCCGGCGCAGGTGGTGCCACACGTTCACGACGGGGTCGGTGAAGTAGAGCGCGTCCGTGGTGAAGGCCTGCAAAAAGGCGAGTGAGCCCGTGGCCACCTCGGCCGCGTCGAGGCTGAAAAAGGCGGTGTTTCCGGGACCCGGCGGCATCTGCAACACGACCGCGCTGCCGCCCACGGCGTCGCGCACAGCCTCGCCAGCTTCGGCCAGCCACGACTGCGGGTCGGAGGCGACCAGCGGGCTCACGAGCACGCGGCTGGCAACTTCGAGCCGGGAAAGATCCTGGACGGAAAGGTTCATCGTTGGAAGGTGGGCAGCGCCCCGTATAGCGTTGTCGGGCTGGAAGGATGCGGCCGCGTTACCTGCGCGTGTCCTTTCATCCATTATGCACGGAGGTCAGCAGAGGGCTGCAAGTAGCGCGCTGGGCGAGCCCGTCGAGAGGCGGGGAATCTGCGTGCAGTCTACTGGAAAATAGCGAGTTCGTTATCCCATTGGTAGAGGTCGAAAAGGGCAAGCAGAAGCACCCCTGAATCCACCCACGCGCCACGCGCTAACGCCTTCGCCACTCTTCTGGGTAGGCCCGCGTGCTTTTCCGCACAGCCGCTCCGCGCGCGTGCCGCCCCGGCGCGGGGGCGGCACACCAGGCGGAACCGCCCCGCGTTGTTAGGGTGGTTCCGCTCCACACTTTGCCTTTTCCTCATGGCCGATATCCTCTGGGTTGACGACGAGATAGACTTTCTGCGCCCCCACATCCTGTTTCTCCAGTCCAAGGGCCACACCGTCGTGAGCGTCTCCAACGGCGCCGACGGCGTAGCGCAGGTACGCGAAAAACGCCCCGACCTGGTTTTTCTCGACGAGCAGATGCCCGGCATGGGTGGGCTCGACACGCTTGCTGAGATCAAGAGCCTCGCGCCCGAAGTACCCGTCGTGATGGTGACCAAAAGCGAGGAGGAGCACCTGATGGAAGAAGCGCTCGGCTCGCAGATCACCGACTACCTCACCAAGCCCGTCAATCCCAGCCAGATTCTGCTCACGCTCAAGCGCGTGCTCGACCGCAAGCGGCTCGCGGGCGAGAAAACGCAGCAGGACTACCTCCAGCGCTTCGGTACGATCTCGCAGCGGCTGGCTGGCCCGCTCTCGCACGCCGAGTGGGCCGAACTCTACCTCGACTTCCTGCGCTACGACACCGGCTTAGACGCCGAGGAGGGTGTCCGGCAGGTGCTCGAAGACCAGATGCGCGAGGCCAACCGCCTGTTCGGGCGCTTTATCGAAGATCACTACGAGGACTGGATCGCTGCCGACGGGCCGGACGAAAGCCGTCCGCTCTTGTCGCACGAGGTGATGAGCCACGCCGTCGTGCCCCACCTGCGGGATGGGCGCAAGGTCGTCTTCATGGTCGTGGACTGCATGCGCTACGACCAGTGGATGGAGATGGAAAAACACCTCTACGGCCTGTTCGAGATCGAGAAGCAGTTTCACTACGGCATCCTGCCCACGGCCACGCCCTATGCCCGCAACGCGCTTTTCAGCGGCCTTTTGCCCCGCGACATCGCCCGGCGCTACCCGCGCCTGTGGAGCGACGACGACAACGAGCACTCGCTCAACCAGCACGAGGAAACGTTTCTGCGCGACTACCTCGAACGCAAGCACCTCCAGAAGCTGCGCGTGCGCTACAGCAAGGTCGTCTCCTCCAAGGACGGGCGCGACTTTGCCGCCGGCGCCGCCGAACTGGGCGCCAACGACCTGTCGGCCACCGTCGTCAATTTCGTGGACATCCTGGCGCACAGCCGCTCCGACAGCCCTGTGCTCAAGGAGATCGCGCCCGACGAGCGCGCCTACCGTGCCCTCACCGCCACCTGGTTCGAGCACTCGTGGCTGCTGCAAACCTTCCAGGCGCTGGCTCGCCAGGACGTGACCGTGGTGGTGACGACCGACCACGGAGCCATCCGGTGCCTGCACGCCACCAAGGTCATCGGCGACCGGGAGACGAGTACGGCGCTGCGCTACAAACACGGCCGCCAGCTCCGCGCCGACGACAAGCATGCCATCTTTGTCAAAAACCCCGAAGCCTACGGCCTGCCGCGCCTGAGCATGAACGAGAACTACATCCTCGCCAAGGAGGACTACTACTTCGTCTATCCCACCAACTACCACCATTACCTCAACCTCTACCGCGACACGATGCAGCACGGCGGCGCTTCGATGGAAGAGATGATCCTGCCCATCGTCACGCTTCGCCCGAAGGGGTGAGGGCAACCGGCCGTTCTCGAAACCTCCAGCGAGCAGCATGAAGCAAGAAGTCGTCGTCATTACGGGTGCGAGCAGCGGCATCGGGGCTGCGCTGGCCGAAAATCTGGCGTCAGCAGGCAAAACCGTCGTACTCGTGGCCCGCCGCGCGGATGTGCTGCGCGAGGTGGCCGCGCGCTGCGGCGGCGAGGCCCTCCCAGTAGCCGCCGACGTGACGCGGCGTGAAGACGTGCGGCGTGTGGTCGAAGAAACCCTCCAACGCTTCGGGCACATCGACGTGTGGATCAACAACGTGGGCGTGGGCATCACGCGCCTGCCATCCGAACTGACCGACGATGACGTAGACGAGATGGTGCGGCTCAACGTCAAAAGCGCGCTCTACGGTATGCAGGAGGTGTTGCCGCACTTCAAGGCGCGGGGGCAAGGGCAGGTGGTCAACGTCTCCTCGATGCTGGGACGCGCACCCACCGTGGTAGGGCGCACAGCGTACAGCGCCGCCAAGCATTTCCTGAACGCCCTCACCGCCGGCTTCCGGGACGAGGTGCAGCCAGCGTACCCTGTCATCCAGTTCTCGCTCGTGTCGCCGGGCGTGGTGCGGACGCCGTTCGGCGTCAACGCGCGGCACGGCGGCCCGGACTCGCGCCTGCTGCCCCACTCGCAGAGCGCCGAAGAAGTCGCCGCCGTGATCGCGGACGTGATCGCCTCGCGGCGGCCCGACGTGTACACCCGCGCCGGAGCCCGCGACCGCGTGCTGGCCTACTTGGGCGGGTTGGGCACCGATCCGTGACGCCCGGTTTGCCCGTCTCGTCAACTGAAATCCATAGAGGGCACCCCGCGTCGGCTGGCGCGTCCGCTATCTTAGTCCTCTCTGCAACCGTCCCTTTCTGCCATGCCCGGCGTACCCGTAAACAACAGCACGCCAGAGGAGCGCAAGCTCAACTTCTGGGAAAAGATGTACCTGCCCCAGGTTTTCCAGGGCCTCGGCTACACCTTCCGCAAAATGACGAAGGAGCCGATGTACACCTTCCAGTACCCGGAAGAGCAGTGGTACCCGCCCGACGTGTTCCGGGGCCGCCCCGTGCTGGTCGAGGAGAACGGGCGTCCACGCTGCGTCTCGTGCAACCTGTGCGCCCGCGCCTGCCCGCCCATGGCCATCTCGATGCAGAGCCACGAGGTCGAGAACGTCAAGGAGCGCGAGCCCGCCTGGTTCGAGATCAACATGCTGCGCTGCATCTACTGCGGCTTCTGCGAAGAGGTGTGCCCCGAAGAAGCCATCGTGATGTCGAAAGAGTACGACATGACGTTCCAGAGCCGCCAGGAGGCCATTTTCGGCATGGACCGCCTCCTGATCCCTGCCGAGCAGCTCCAGGATCGGTTCGATTTCCTCTCGACGTACAAAGACCCGCAGTTCGGCGATCAGTGGACGCACCGTGAGGACAACAACCTCCACAGCGTCAAAGACCAGCACTTTCTGCGCTGGCTCGTGGACGAGGGCATGGAAGAACTCGAAAACACGCACCTGCGGGATGTGGAGGCCGTTGCCGCCGACCGCTCGTGGGGCGGACGGCGCGAAGGCCCGCCTGCCGTTCCGTACGTCGAGGTGGGCACGCCCAACCCGAATGCCTGACCGTGCAGCCTCTCCCGAGCCGCATCGAAGCGCCGTTCTCGATCAGCTCAGCTACCTCGTCGAAGAAGCCGAGATGTTGCAGCGCGTCGTGGTGCGCGTGCCCGTGCCGCTCCAGCAGGCCCGCGCCCTCGACGGCCTGTCGCTGCGCGAGACGCTCGCCCTGCTGGCCGCGCTCGATGCCGGAGTACGGCTGGCACGCCTGCACGCCCTCGCCCGGGGCCACGCGCCCGACCTGGCTCCGCCCGATCCCGCCGCGCTTGTTGCGGGGGCCAACGAGCAGCCCGCCGCCGACCTGATCGCCGCGCTCATTGCCGCCCGCCGCAGGCTGGTCGAAGCTGCTGAAGTCCTGCCCGACGCCGCGTGGGAACGTGGTGGATTGGGCCTGCTGCACGCCGTCACGCAGGAAGACGCCGACTATCTCCGCACGCTCGCCCAGCAGCTTTTCGACGCCCAGGGCATGGGTGCCTGAAGCAGCCGCAAGCCGCTCGGGGCAGAAAAAAGAGGAAGAAGGTGACGCGCGGCGGGCGTGAGAGAGGCTGTATGGCCAGGCGCGCCGCTTCCTTGCCGATGCTGCGGCTTACACGTTTTTATTCTCCCCGTCGTTATGCCTGCGTGACGCACCGTCGTCACCAGCTGTGCACATTTTACGGCCTTACAGCCTCCGCCTGTGTCCCTCTCGTTCGAGCAGATAGAGACCGCCTTTCGGCACCGCAACTTCAAGCCGCTGTACTTTTTCTACGGCGACGAAGGGTTTTTTCTGGATCAAGCGCAGAAGCTGCTCGTCGAGCACGCCCTCGCGCCACACGAGCGAGATTTCAACCTCGACATCATCTACGGAGCAGAGGCCGAGGCCACGCAGGTGCTCGCCCAGTGTAGCGCCTACCCGATGATGGCCGAGCGGCGCGTCGTCCTGGTACGCGACTTCGAGAAGCTCAAGGGCAACGCGCTTTTTCAGCACTACGCCGAAAAGCCCAACCCCACCGCCGTGGTGCTGCTCGCCTGCCGCACCAAACCCAACCTGAGCGCCCACCCTTACCGCGCCCTCAAGCAACACGCCGCATGGGCCGAGTTCAAGGCGGTAAAGCAGCACGAGGTGTCGGGTTGGGTAACGGCACATCTCAAAGGGCGCGGCTACCGCCTCGAACCCGACGCGGCTGCCATGCTGTCCGACACCGTCGGGACAGACTTGCAGGCCGCGGCAGGAGAGGCTGACAAGCTGGTCACCTATGCGGCCCCCCGCACCACCATCACCCGCGAAGACGTGTTGCAGGCCGGTGGACATTCGCGTGAATTCAACGTCTTCGAGTTGCAGAAGGCCGTCGGAGAGGGGCAGTATCGCACTTGCGCCGTTATCGCGGAACAATTGTTGCAACAAGCTTCTAATCCGAATGGGGAAGCCCTCCGTATCGTGTCCGTCCTGACTGCTTACTTCGTGCGCCTGCAAAAGCTGAGCTACTGCCAGCAGCAGCGGATGCCCGAACGCGCGATGGCTGCCGAGGTGGGTGTCAGTCCGTTCTTTCTCAAGGAGTACCTGGTGAGTGCGCGTCGTTACAGCCCTCAAAGGCTGGACGCGGCTTTTTCCGCCCTGCTCGCGGCCGACTACGAGCTCAAGGGCGGATCGGCCCGCAGCGCTTCGCTCATCGTGCTTCTTTTGCTGCGCCGCATCGTGGCCGCGTAAGGCGTAGCTTTCACCAGAGCCTGCCGGCTCTTCAACCCGTACCTGAATGACCAGCATCACCACCCGCCGCCCCGTCAGCGCCTCCGAACGCCGTCTGCGCCTGCTCGCGCAGATGGGTGATGAGGACTTGATGGAGCAGTTTCAGGCGGGTTCGGTCGAAGCGTTCGATCTGCTCGTGAGCCGGTACAAAGATCCGCTCACGAACTACCTCTACCGTTTCCTGGGTGACGCCCGCGAAAGCGAAGACCTGCTCCAGGAGACGTTCATGCGCGTCTACCGAAACCGTCACAGCTACCGCCGCATCGCCCGTTTCTCGACGTGGCTCTACACCATCGCGGGCAACCTGGCGCGCAGCGAGTACCGCAAGCGCCGCCGCCGCCGGCTGCAGTCGCTCCAGAGCGTCAACCGCGACGCCGAGGAGTACGAGTTGGAGATCCCGGACGACACGTTCCGCCCGGACACCCACGCCAACGGCGTGTTGTCGGATTCGTACGTGATGGACGCACTGCGCGAGATCCCCGACGACTTCCGCGAGGTCGTCATCCTGCGCGACGTGCAGCAGCTTTCGTACGAGGAAATCGCCGAGATCACGGGCCTGCCCATGGGCACGGTGAAAAGCCGCATCAACCGGGGCCGCACCAAGCTGCAAACCCTCCTCAAAAACGTGTACTCGCCCGAGGAGGAGTAGCCGGAGCGGGATCGTCTGACACGCAAGGCGTTACACGGGGCCGGTGGAACTCTTCTACCGGCCCCGTCTTTACAGCCCCGTTACAGATTTGCACCCCCGGCAAGCATGGCCGACAGTACAGGAAATACGGCGTACCCGTGGCTGAGCGAGCTGCTCTGCGACTACGTGGACGGGGCGATGGAGCCCCGGGCGCGGGCGCTGTTCGAGGAGCACCTCAAGGGATCGCCTGACCTGGCGGCCCACGTGCAGCGCCTGCTGGAAACGCGGCAGGTGCTGTGCGCTTACGGCTGCCGCCGCCTGGCGACGCCGTGCAACCTGCACCAGCGCCTGCACCTGCGCATCGCCCAGGAGCAGGCCGCCGCGACGCGGCCTCTGCCGGGTCGGCTGGGCGCTGCGTCGCTGCTGCTGGCGGCCCTGGTAGCCGCGCTCGTCGGCAGCACCACGCTGCCGGAAGCGGGGCCGCGTGAGGCTGCCGAGGTGTCGGCGCTGGGCGTGGCTTTTCCCGCCTTTTACGGCGAGCGGGCTGCCCTGCTGCCCGACACGCTGCCGCGCTCGGCGCCTGTGCTAAGAATCCGTGCAACGGGGGGCCGCGCGTACGCCGCGCCTTGACAAGCGCGCGTGCGGGCGCGTACTATGCTCGCCCCTGTAAAAAGGGCCTGTAGCTCAGCGGTTTAGAGCGCTCGCCTCACACGCGAGAGGTCACAGGTTCGAATCCCGTCAGGCCCACCTCCAGGACGCCGTGCCCCAGCAAGGGTAGGGCGTTCTTC
>CBDUBO010000025.1:0-13232 GCA_965365405.1 uncultured Rhodothermales bacterium
TCGGGGTTGTCGGGCTTCGTCTTCGGCGACGGTGGCGCGCCGGGCCGCGCCCGCGACCTCGTGCGCCTGCTCCTCAAGCACCGCATCCGGGTGCACGAGCTGGCACGCCCTGCCAGCCTCGAAGGGCATTCTTTCAGCCCCGGGGCCGCCTATTTCGTCCCGCTCGATCAGCCGCAGGCCCGGCTCGTCAACGCCCTGTTCGAGCGCCCGACGACGTTCACGGACTCGCTCTTCTACGACGTGTCGGCGTGGACGCTGCCGCTGGCCTACGGCCTGCCCATGGCCGAGGCACGCCGGGCGGACCTGGCAGGCCGCGAAGTGACAGACGCCGCCGACGCGCCGGGTCGCATCGTGGGCGGTCAGGCGGCCTACGCCTACGCCATCCCGTGGGGCGACTGGCACGCGCCGCGCGCGCTGTACGCACTGCAAGAGGCCGGCATCCGCGTGCGCCTCTCGCCCGACCCCTTTACCACGACCGTCGCGGGCGAGCGCCGGCGCTTCGAGCGCGGGACCCTCGTCGTCTCCACCGTTCAGCCAGACGGTGTGCCGGACACCCTCCATCAGGCTGTCGCTCGCATTGTCCGGGAAAACGGGCTGACGGCCTACGCGCTCTCGACGGGCCTGTCGCTCGAAGGGCCCGACCTGGGCGGGCGGGCCATCGTCACGCTCGAACAGCCCCGCATTGCCCTCGTGATTGGCGAGGGCACCGACGCGAACAACGCGGGGGAGATGCGATGGCTCTTGGGCGAGCGCTTCCGCCTGCCGCTTTCGCTTCTCGACGCCGACCGCCTGGCCAGGCTGGATCTGTCCGAATACACCACCATCCTCATGGCCGGCGGGCGCTACCCGAAAGAAGCAGCCGAGGCGCTCAAGCGGTGGGTGAACGCCGGCGGTCATCTCATTGCCACGTCGAGTGCGGCGGGCTGGGCTGTCGAGAACGGGCTGGCCGCTCTCGAAGCCCGCGAGGCCGACTCCATCGACTCGCTCCTGCTGAAACTGCCTTACGCGCAGATTGCCGACACACGCGGCGCGCAGGCCGTGGGCGGCTCCATCTTCAAGGCCGCGGTGGACACGACGCACCCGCTGGGCTACGGGATGCCCGCCACGATGCACTTCTTCCGCGACAGCGGCGACTTTTTCGACCCCGCCGACGTGCCCGGTGCCAACGTGGCCGTTTACACCGAAGCGCCCCTCGTGGCCGGCTACCTGTCGGACGAACGGCAGGAACAGGCGTCGGGCGCAGCGGCGCTCGTGGCGCTGCGACAGGGCCGGGGCCGCGTCGTGCTCATGCCCGATAACCCGGCGTTCCGCGCCTTCTGGCTTGGCACGTCGACGTTTCTGCTCAACGCCATCTTCCTGTCGGGAGCCTACTGAACCGTGCCCGAACCGCTCACCAACCGCCTGGCCGGCGCGCTCAGCCCGTATCTCCAGCAGCACGCCCACAATCCCGTCGCGTGGCAGGAGTGGGGCGACGAAGCGTTTGCCCTGGCTCGCGCACTCGACCGGCCCATCTTTCTCTCCATCGGCTACGCCACGTGCCACTGGTGCCACGTGATGGCGCACGAGTCGTTCGAGGACGAGGCGGTGGCCGCGCACCTCAACCGCGTGTTCGTGCCCGTGAAGGTGGACCGGGAGGAACGGCCGGACGTGGATGCCATCTACATGGAAGCGTGCCAGATGATGACCGGGCACGGCGGCTGGCCGCTCACCGTGCTCGTCACCCCGGATGGCAAGCCGTTCTACACGGCCACCTACCTGCCGCCCCGCGCCCGCCACAACCGTCCCGGCGTGGTGGAGCTGTGCGAGGCCGTGGAAGGAGCGTGGCAACAGCGCAGGCCCGAACTGCTGGGCCACGCCGAGGCGCTGACGGACGCGTTGCAAACGCGGGGGCAACCCCGGGAGGGCACCGCGCCAGAAGCACCCGGCGAAGAAACGCTGGGCCGGGCATTGGCCCTCCTGCGGCAGCGCTACGATGCGCGGTGGGGCGGGTGGGGTGGTGCGCCCAAGTTTCCCACGCCCCACGTCGGGCGGTTTTTGCTGCGCCACGCTGCCCGCAAAGGCGCGCCCGAGGCCGTCGAGATGGTCGTGAAGACGCTCCACGCCATGCGCAGCGGCGGCCTCTTCGATCAACTGGGGGGCGGCTTCCACCGCTACAGCACCGATGCCGAGTGGCGCTTGCCGCACTTCGAGAAGATGCTGTACGACCAGGCGGGTCTGCTCCTGCTCTACGCCGAGGCCTACCATGCCACGGGAGACGAAGCTTTCGCCGCGACGGTCCGCGACGTCGTCACCTACCTCACCCGCGATTTGCAGCACGCGAGCGGCGCGTTTTTCTCCGCCGAGGACGCCGACAGCGAGGGGCGCGAGGGCGCGTTTTACCTGTGGACGCTTGCGGAGGTGGAGGCGGTGCTGGGGGCGGACGACGCCGCGTTTTTCGCCCGCGCCTACGACGTGCATCCTGAGGGCAACTTCGAGGACGAAGCCTCGCGCCAGCGGACGGGCGAAAACGTGCTCTATCGCACCGGAACTGCACCCACCCGGGAAGACGAAGCCCGGCTCGCCGCCCTGCGGAACCTGCTTTTCCGGCACCGCGCCCACCGGCCCCGGCCCCTGCTCGACGACAAAATCCTGACCGACTGGAACGGGCTGGCGGTGGCCGCGCTGGCGCGGGCGGGCGTGCTGCTGGAAGATTCGGAGTTGATCAGGCTGGCGGCACGGGCGATGGATTTCGTGCTGGACACGCTGCGAGGCAAGGCCGGGCTTTTGCACCGCTACCGGAACGGCGAAGCAGGCATCCCCGCCCTGGCCGACGATTACGCCTTCACCATCTGGGGCCTGCTCGAACTTCACCAGGCCACACAGGCGCCGCGCTGGCTTGTGGAGGCCGCCGCGCTGCAACGTGCCTTCGACGCCGCGTGCTGGAATGGCGAGGTCGGGGCGTACCGCCTGCAACCTGCGGGTGGCGAAACGCTTATCGCCCAGACCATCACGTTCTACGATGGCGCGACGCCCAGCGCCAATTCGGTGGCTGCGCAGAACCTGCTGCGCCTCGCGCGCCTCACGGGCGACCTAAGCCATACCAGCCGCGCCCGCACACTCCTGGCCACTGCTGCCGCCGAACTCCATGCCTACCCGGCCGGCCACGCCCACCTCTTGCTCGCGCTCGACGAAGAGGTGAACCCTCCGCCCGAAGTCGTCCTCGCCGCCCGCGATGCAGCCGAGGCCGCACCGTTCGTGGAGGTGGTGCGGTCGGCAGGGGCGCCCGGCACGCTGGTGGTGGTGTTGGACAGCGGGCGGCAGGCGGCGCTTCGGTCCGCTGCGCCTGCGCTCGCAGCATATGAAATCCCAAAGAGGGGCGTACTGGCGTTCGTGTGCCAGAATCAACAGTGCCACGCACCCGTTCGGGACGTAGCGGCGCTCACCGCGCTACTCTGACCCTTTCTCTACACCGGCCCGGAAGCGCTTTTCGGCGCGGGCCCTAACCTTTCTCTGCATGACCGACGTGTTCGTTTACAGCGCCGTGCGCACGCCCATCGGGCGTTTTGGCGGCGCGCTTGCCAACCACTCTGCCGCCGACCTCGGTGCCGAGGCGATGAAAGCCGCCCTCGACCGGGCCGGCATTTCCCCTGCCGACCTGGACTTCTTCATCATGGGCAACGTGCTGCGCGCCGGGCAGGGGCAACTGGTACCACGCCAGGCCGCCTTCAAGGCAGGCATCCCCAAAGACGTGGACGGCCAGGCCGTGGACATGGTGTGCTCTTCGGGCATGATGGCCATTATGAACGCGATGGCGCACCTGCGCGCGGGCGACGCCCAACTCATCCTCGCGGGCGGCATGGAGTCCATGTCCACCGCCGGTTTCTACCTGAGCGGCAAGGCGCGGTGGGGCTACAAATTCTTGGGAGCGGGCCAGGAGCCGCTGCTGGACATCATGCAGCGCGACGGCCTCTCCGACCCCGAAACGGGCGAGGCGATGGGCGAGCAGACCGAGCGCCTCGCTGCCGAGCACGGCATCACACGCGACGAACTCGACGCGATTGCCGAGCAGTCGCACCGCCGAGCCCTGGAAGCGCAGAAAAAAGGCTTCTTCGCCGACGAGATGGTGCCCGTCTCGTACCAGGAAAAGCGCGAAACCAAAACGCTCGACTACGACGAGGGCGTCCGCGCGGGCACGACGCTTGAAACCCTCGGCACGCTGCGCCCGGCGTTCTCGAAGGGCGGTGTGCTGACGGCCGGCAACGCCTCGCAGATTTCGGACGGCGCCTCGGCGCTCGTGGTGGGCACGAAGGAGGCGGGCGAAAAGCATGGCCTGACGCCCATCGCGCGGTTGCTGGCGGGCGCGTGGGCCGCGGGCGAGCCGTGGCGCTTTCCCGAAGCGCCCATTCCCGCCGCCAAACGCGTGATGGATCGCACCGGCATGGAGATCGGCGACTTCGACCTGTTCGAGAACAACGAGGCGTTCGCCATAAATAACATCCTGTTCAGCCGGATGCTGGAGGTTTCGCACGACAAGCTCAACGTGCACGGCGGGGCCGTTTCGCTGGGCCACCCCATCGGTGCCTCGGGCGCGCGCATCGTCACGACGCTCATTCATGCGCTGCGCACGCACGGCAAGGAAAAAGGCTTGGCCTCCATCTGCCACGGCACGGGCGGCGGCACGTCGCTCGCCGTCGAACTGGTGTAACGACAGGCTCGGTGGGCGGGCGCGTAAACAGACCTTTACGCATGGCCCGCCCGCCGGGCACTTTTCGGGAGGGGGCGCGCCGTACTTTCTCGCGCCAAACCCCTCCCTCTATGTTCGAATGGATTGCTGACCCGCAGGCGTGGGTCGCCCTGCTGACGCTGACGCTGCTGGAGATCGTTCTCGGCATCGACAACATCGTCTTTATCTCCATTCTATCGGGCCGGTTGCCGCCTGAGCAGCAGGCCAAAGCGCGCACCATCGGGCTGGCCATTGCCATGGGTGGGCGCATCGTGTTGCTGCTGGCCATCTCGTGGGTGATGGGGCTCACCGCCGGACTGTTCACCCTGCCCTTCGGCGGCGGCGAGGCGGCCATTGTCAGCGGGCGCGACCTCATTTTGCTCGTGGGTGGGCTCTTTCTCATCTACAAGAGCACCCACGAGATACACAACAAACTCGAAGGCGAAGAAGAGGCGCACGGCGCGGCCAAGAAAGTGGTGTCGTTCGGCAGCGTCATCTTCCAGATCCTGCTGCTCGACATCGTCTTCTCGCTCGACTCCGTCATCACGGCCGTGGGCATGGCCGAGCACGTGGGCGTGATGATCGTCGCCGTGGTGATCGCTGTGGGCATCATGATGATCTCAGCGGGCACCATCGCGGGCTTTATCGAGAAGCACCCGACGCTCAAGATGCTGGCGCTGTCGTTTCTGCTCATGATCGGGCTTTCGCTCGTGGCCGAGGGCTTCGACGCGCACATTCCCAAGGGCTACGTCTATTCGGCGATGGGCTTCTCGATCTTTGTCGAGTTTCTCAACCTGCGCTCGAAGGCCAAAAAGCGCGCCCCTGTGCAGCTGCGCAACCCGCGCCTGGCGCACGCGCTCAACGAGGCGGGCGAGTAGACGCATCTGTATAACCGTCGAGCAGGGCCTGGGCCGCTGTCCGTACGTCTGCCGTGCCCTCCAGCACCTGCTGCTCGATGTCCGGCAGCGTGCGGCTCACGGCAGGGTCGGCGTAGAAGCGCTGTACGAGGGCATGCTCTACCCGTTGCCGGAAGCCTTCCAGGCGCTGCCGCCGCCGCCGCTGCTGCCGCCAGACCTCGCGTTCGGACGCGAAAAAGCTGTCGAGCGCCTCGTCGAAGCGATCCAGCCCAGCGCCGGTGAGGGACGAAACGGCCACGACGAGGGGCGTCCAGCCGTCCGGGCGGGCGGGGAAGAGGTGGAGGGCGCTTCGGTAGGCGCGGACGGCCTCGCGGGTGCGTGCCGCGTCCTGGTCGGCTTTGTGGACGACGAGCACGTCGGCGTGCTCCATGATGCCGCGTTTGAGGCCCTGCACCTCGTCGCCGCCGCCGGGCTGCACGAGCAGCACGAAGCAATCCACCAGCGTCGAGACCAGTGTTTCGGACTGCCCGACGCCCACGGTCTCGACGAACACGTTGGAGTAGCCCGCTGCCTCCACGATGCCGATGGCCTCGCGCGTGGCCGCCGCCACACCGCCCAGCACGCCGCGCGTAGGGGAGGGGCGCACAAAGGCTTGCGGGTGTGCGGCCAGCTTTTCCATCCGCGTCTTGTCGCCCAGCAGGCTCCCGCCCGTCTGCGCCGACGACGGATCTATGGCGAGCACGGCGACCTTCTCGCCCCTGTCCGCCAGGCGCGCGCCGTAAGCGTCCACAAAGGTGCTCTTACCCACGCCCGGCGTGCCCGACAGCCCCACGCGGCGTCCTGCGCCGGTGTAGGGCAGCAGGCGCCCCAAGAGCATAGTGGCGGCCTGTTGGTGGTCGGGCCGCGTGCTCTCGACCAGCGTGAGCGCCTGCCCGATTCGCACGCGGTCTCCGGCGCGCACGCCCTCGAACAGCGCGTCCACATTGGTAACCGTGGGCATCAGGCAGCAGCAGAAACGAGCGGTTCCAGGAGGGCGATGGCCGCCTCGGCGATGGGCGTGCCCGGGCCGAAAATAGCCGTCACGCCCGCCTCTCGCAGCGCGCCGTAGTCGTGAGGGGGAATCACGCCGCCCACCACTACTACGATGTCGCCGCGCCCGTAGTCCCGCAGCGCCTCGACCGTCTGCGGCACGAGCGTGCGGTGTGCCCCGGCCAGGCTCGAAACGCCCAGGAAGTGCACGTCGCTCTCGACGGCCTGCCGCGCCGCTTCCTCCGGTGTCTGGAATAGCGGCCCCAGGTCCACGTCGAAGCCCATGTCGGCAAAGGCCGAGGCGATGACTTTCGCGCCGCGGTCGTGCCCGTCCTGCCCCAGCTTGACGACGAGGATGCGGGGGCGTCGGCCTTCCGTTTCCTCGAACTTCTCGGCCATCGCCTGCGCCTGGGCCAGGCGGGGGTCGGCCCCGCTTTCGCGCGCGTACACGCCGCTCTGCGCGCGCGATTCGGGTCGGTAGCGGCCCCAAGCGCTTTCGAGCGCTGCGGAGATCTCGCCCAGCGTAGCGCGCACGCGAGCGGCCTCGACGCTGGCTTCGAGCAGGTTGATAGACGCGTCGGTCGCCGCTCCCGTGAGGTGTTCGAGCGCCCGCGCCACGGCCTTTTCGTCGCGCCCGGCTTTCGTCCTTTCCAGCCGCGCAATCTGTGCCTGCCGCACTTCGCTGTTGCTGATGGTGAGCAGGTCTATGTCGCCCGCCGCCTCGGTCTGGTAACGGTTGACGCCCACGATCACGTCCTGGCCGGTGTCGATGCGGGCCTGTTTGCGCGCCGAGGCCTCCTCGATGCGCTGTTGTGGCAGGCCGGCTTCGATGGCCTTGGTCATGCCCCCCAGCGCCTCGATTTCTTCGATGTGCTGCCAGGCACGCCGCGCCAGCCCGTCCGTGAGCCACTCGGCGGCATAGCTGCCCCCCAGCGGGTCCACCAGGCGCGTCAGGCCCGACTCGGCCTGAAGCAGCAGCTGGGTGTCCCGCGCGACGCGTGCGGTGTGGTCGGAGGGGAGGGCAAGGGCCTCGTCGAGCGCGTTGGTGTGGAGCGACTGCGTGCCGCCCGCCACCGCCGCCATCGCCTCGATGCACGTGCGGACGACGTTGTTGTAAGGGTCCTGGGCCGTCAGGCTCCACCCGCTTGTCTGGCAGTGGGCGCGCAGCGTCATCGAGCGCTCGTTCTGCGGATTGAACTCCTGCACGAGCCGCGCCCACAGCATCCGCGCGGCGCGTAGCTTGGCCACTTCGGTAAAAAAGTCCATCCCGATGCCCCAGAAAAACGACAGGCGCGGCGCGAAATCGTCCACGGCCAGCCCGGCGGCCAGGCCTGTGCGGAGGTACTCTACGCCGTCGGCGAGGGTGTAGGCGAGTTCCAGATCCGCCGTCGCCCCGGCCTCCTGCATGTGGTAGCCGGAAATCGAGATGGAGTTGAAGCGCGGCATGTGCCGGGCGGTGTAGGCGAAAATGTCGCCCACGATGCGCATGGAGGGCCGGGGCGGATAGATAAACGTGTTGCGTACCATGAACTCCTTCAGGATGTCGTTCTGGATGGTACCGCTGAGCCTGTCCGGTGTCACGCCCTGTTCTTCCGCCGCCACGATGTAAAAAGCCAGGATGGGCAGCACAGCCCCGTTCATCGTCATCGAAACCGACATCCGGTCTAGCGGAATGCCGCTGAAGAGGATTTTCATGTCCTCCACGGTATCGATGGCGACGCCGGCCATGCCCACATCGCCCACGACGCGCGGGTGGTCGGAGTCGTAGCCCCGGTGCGTGGCGAGGTCGAACGCGACCGACAACCCCTTCTGCCCGGCGGCAAGGTTGCGCCGGTAAAAGGCGTTCGATTCCTCCGCGGTCGAAAAGCCTGCGTACTGCCGCACCGTCCACGGGCGGAGCGTGTACATGGAGGCGTAGGGCCCGCGCAGAAACGGCGGTGCGCCCGCGCCGAAGTCGAGGTGCGCCAGCGGCTCCACATGTTGAGGCGAAAAGCGCGTGGGCAGGTCGAGGCCTTCGGGCGTCTGCACCGTCGGCGCGTCGGCAGCCGCGGTAGCGGGCGCAAAGGAGAGAGGGAGGCGGGAGAAATCCGGCTTCATGGGTTCAGGCGCTGAGGGGAAGCTGGGCAAGGGCGTGCTGAAGATGCGCGTAGAGCGGTTGGTCGGCCCGCACGAAAAAGCGGACGCCAGCGGCTTCGAGCGCCGGGGCGACTTCGGGCGGATAGCCTGCCACCCAGATCTGCGCCTGCGGGCAGCGCGCCTGCACCTGTTCGACGGCTCCGGCGGTGTAATCCTCGTTGCCTGCGCAGAGCACCACGAGCGCCGCGTCTTCCGGTACTGCTTCAGACGCATCCACCTCTGCACTCGCAAGCCCGGCGATGGCCAGGAACTCGCGGGTAAAGTTGGCGCGGGCCGAGCGCTGCGCGGGGTCGCCGAACAGGAGCAGCGCGGCGTGGAAGCCCGCTGCCTGCGGTGCCACGGTGTGCCGCAGCGCCTCGAAGGGCGTTGCGAGGCGGCGGGCAGGAAGGAGGTCTTCACCGGGGGCGTCAGGCAGCGTCGCGGTATCCGCCGCGGAGGGCGACCGCGTGACGCCGACGATGCGGCGCGATCCACTTAACACTTCAGTCATGCGTGCCTCGTGCTGCGCGGCAACCGTCTGCGCAAGCTCCAGCGTTTCGGCGGCCTCGAAAAGTCCGCCTGCGGCCTCTATTTGCTGAAAGCGAACCCATGCCTGCCGGGCGATCTGCTCGGTAAGCACCTCGACGGCATAGGCTCCGCCTGCCGCGTCCGCAATGCGCGACAGGTGGGATTCGTCGCGCAGCAGGAGGTGCGTCTGCCGCGCCAGCCGCAGGCCGTCGGCGGTTGCACCGGCAAGGAGGTCGTGGGGACGCACGGCCAGGGCATCGGCCCCGCCTACGAGCGCGGCGGCGGCGGCCAGCGTGTTGCGCAAAAGGTTGTTGTGCGGCGCGTACGCCGTCAGGTGGTAGCGCGAGGTGACAGCAGTGACGTGGACGACGGCCTCGCTGTGCCCGTAGGCGCGGGCCACGTTGCCAAGCACCACGCGGAGGGCACGCAGCAGGGCAGTCTCGGCCACGAACGCGGGCCCGACCCCCACGAAAGCTTCCAGCCGCACGGTGTCTTCCTGCTGCGCCGCGAGCGCCGCGCTGGCCTGCGCCGCCACCCACGCCAGCGTCTCCACGCGTGTGGCGCCGGCCTCGTGGAGCGAAAGCCCGTCGAGGCGGATTGCACCATCCGTCACCATCACGCCCGTAGTCAACATCGACGCCAGATTGGGTGCGACGTGCGCCGATAAACCGGGCCCGCCGTCAGGAAATGCGAAGTCGTTCTCGACGAAAAAGCCCTCGGCACCCCCGGCAGCGGCTTCTTGCGCGGTGTGGGGGGTAGCGCCGGAGGGCAGGTACTGGAGCACGCGCGCTTTCGGCCCGGTGGGCGCTATCGGGGCGTCAGGGACGTCGTGACGTGTGTAGAAAGGCTCCAGCACCACGTCCGGCTCGACCGTCCACCGCAGCGAAGAGTACGGGCGCCCCTTGAGGTCGCGGGTGATCAGGTCGCGCCAGGCTTCGGCGGCGAGCGGGGGAAACGTGGAAAAGTCGAGTTCAGACATGATCGGGGAGTCCGGCGAGGCGGCGGTAATGACGCACGAGGTCGTAGCCCATCACGCCAAAGGCGACCGACACGTTGAGAGACTGCTTGGCCCCGTACTGGGGCAGTTCGAGGGCCATGTCGGCCATTTCGAGCAGCGTACCCGCCACGCCCTCCACCTCGTTCCCGACGATAAAGGCGAGCGGGAAATCCGCGAGGGTGAGGCTGGCGACGGCACGGGGAGCGTTCGTGATCTCGACGGCGGCGATGCGGTAGCCCGCTGCGCGCAGGCCCTCGACCGTCGCCCGGGCGTCGTCGTGGTGCTGCCACGGCACGGTGTCCTGCGCGCCCAGCGCCGTTTTGTGCAGGGCGTGGTGGTCGGGCGTGCCCGTGAAGCCACACAGGTAGAGCTTTTCGAGGCGGAGCGCGTCTGCGGTGCGGAACATCGCGCCGACGTTATGGATGGAGCGCACATCGGCGAGCACGGCGGCAAGGGGATGGCGCGGCAGGTGGGCGAGTTCGTCGGGCGCCCGGCGGGGAATCTCCTCGTGTCGTAGCTTTCTGAGCACAATCTCTTAGCGTAATGACCCAAGGTACCAAGCGGTGGGCGCGGCTCGCCAGTGCTGTTATTGCAATCCAATTGAGCTTCGTACTCTCCTCCTGCGCAACGCTGGAGCAGGTGGCGGCGCTGCGGCAGGTGCGCTTCGACCTGGACGGTGTGGCTCAGCCCTTTCTGGCGGGGGTGGACCTGGAGCGCGTGCGTGGCTACAACGACCTGCGCCCGGCCGACGTGCTGCGCCTGACCAACGCCATTTCCCGCCGCGAGCTGCCGCTCACGTTCACCCTCCTCGTCGGGGCCGAAAACCCGGCCGACAACCGGGTGACGGCCCGCATGGTACAGATGGACTGGACGCTGTTTCTGGACGACCGGGAAACCATTTCGGGCGTCGTCAATCGCGAGTTGATGCTCACGCCCGGCACGCCGCAGCAGATTCCCGTGGACATCTCGGTGGATCTCGTGCAGTTTTTCGGTGACAACCTGCGCGACCTCGTCGAGCTGGCACTGGCCGTGTCGGGGCAGGAGGGGGGCGTTGCCAAGCGTGTAATGCTGCGCGCCACGCCGACGATCAACACGCCGGTCGGCCCTATCCGCTACCCCAACCCCATCACCATCGTGAGCCGCACGGTCGGTTCCTGACGCCCGCGCCTGTGATTGTCGCCATTGACGGCCCGGCCGGGTCGGGGAAAAGCACGACGGCCCGTCGCGTGGCCGAGAAGTTGGGGTTTCTGTACCTGGATACCGGAGCCATGTACCGGGCCGTGGCCCTGGCATTTCTGCGCGAGCAGCGCGATCCTGCCGCTGCTGACGCGCTTCCCCCGGACTTCCAGTTGCGCCTGGGCCACGACGAAGCCGGTGAGATGCGCGTGTGGATTGGAGACGAAGACGTGTCGGACGCCATCCGAACGGCCGAGATGGGGCACCACGCCAGCCAGGTGAGCGCGCTGCCTTGGGTGCGCGAGCAGATGGTGGCCCTTCAGCGTCAGATTGCGCAGGCGTGGGAAGCCGAGGGGGGTGGGCTCGTGCTCGACGGGCGCGACATCGGAACGGTCGTCTTTCCCGACGCGCCCGTCAAGGTGTTCATGGAAGCCGACGTGCGCGAGCGCGCGCGCCGCAGGGTGCGCGAATTGGAGGCGCGCGGGCACGCGGCCACGGTCGAGGAGACGGAAGCGGCCCTTGCCCAGCGGGATCACCAGGACGCCAGTCGCACCGTCGCGCCGCTGCGCGCGGCGCCAGACGCCGTCCGGCTCGACACCACCCACCTCTCGCCCGAAGATCAGGTGGATTTTGTGGTTAGGCTGGTGCAGGAACGGGCATAGAGACGCTTCGTTGGCTAAATTTCGCCGACGCCGCGCATCCGCAGCCTCTGCTGCTTCCCCTGATGCGCGGCTTTGTCATCTCAAACCTAAACGCGCCGCGCGGCCGGACGGGGGAATGCCCGGTGGACGCGGCACACAGCGGTGGTACGCCCCAGGGCACGCCGCCGGGAGAAACAGCATGGCTGAAGATCAGCAGAAACAGGAGGGCCCGCAGATCGACGAAACCGTCGAGCAGGTGTCACAGGACGTAGCGGCCGAAGAAGGGGCCGTAGCCTCCACTGAACCCGAAGCGGCCCTCACCGAGCCCGTAGACGCCACGCCGTCCGGCGATGGTGCCGAGGCGCAGAGCGAACCCGCTACCGAGGAAGGCAACGCAGCAGCAGGCGAGGAAGAAGCGGAAGACCGCTCGCTCGTGGAACGCGCCGTCGATGCGGTGCAGCACGCCGTCGGGCTCGACGAGGAAGAAGGTGAGGAAGCCGCAGACGACGAGGACCGCTCCTTCATCGAGCGCGCCGTGGACGCCGTCCAGAACGCGATGGGCAGCGTCGCCGAAACCGTCTCCGCGCTCCGCGACGCCATTGCCGGCGAAGACGAAGCCCCCGAATCGAGCATCGAGTCCGCCGACGCGCTCCGTGCCAAGAAGACCAAGATCGGTTACACGGGCGAGATTCTCGGGAACGTCGTCAAGCTGTCCGACCTGGAAACAGAAACGTCCCAGGAGACCGAACGCTCGCACGCAGAATTCCGCAAGATGGTCGAAGCGACCATGCGCGACGTGCCCGAGCAGGACATCGTCAAGGGCCGCGTCGTCACCATCGGCGACAAGGATGTCGTCATCGACATCGGCTTCAAGAGCGACGGCGTCATTGCCCGCAACGAGTTCGACCGCGAACTCCAGGCCGGTGACACCGTCGAGGTGTTCATCGAGCGCCGGGAAAACTACCAGGGCCAGCTCGTCCTGTCGAAGACCAAGGCCGACTCCGTGCAGCGCTGGCGGCGCGTCGAGACGGCGTTCGAGAACGAAGAAGTGCTCGAAGGCACCATCATCCGCCGCATCAAGGGCGGCATGATCGTCGAGCTGTTCGACAACATGGAGGCGTTCCTGCCCGGTTCGCAGATCGACGTGCGCCCCGTGCGCGACTTCGACGCGTACCTCGAGCGCCGCA
>CBDUBO010000026.1:0-13108 GCA_965365405.1 uncultured Rhodothermales bacterium
TCGACCTGGCGGTAGATCCCAAGCTGGGCTGGGCGCTGCGTCACCCGGAGCAGTTCCCCGTAGACGTGAACCGCGACCCGCTCGAAAAACTGCTGCGCATTCCGGGCATGGGCGTGCGCTCGGCGCAGCGCATCGTGCAGGCGCGGCGCTACGGACTCGTGCGGTGGGAGGACCTGCGCCGATTCGGGGTCGTGATCAAGCGGGCGCGCTACTTCGTCCAGGTGCCGGGCTTCCGCGAACGCCTGCTCGACAGCAGCCCGCAGCAGGTACGGCGGCGGCTGGTGACGCCGCCGCCGCCGCGGCAACTGGCCCTGTTCGCGCCATGACGATTTTCCTTTACGACGGCACCTTCGAGGGCTTTCTGTCTGCCGTGTTCGCCGCTTACGCGCAGCGCTGCCCGGACGCCCTGCTGCATGCCCGCACCGCTTCGGTGGGCACGCTGTTCGGCGAGACGGTGGAGGTGGAAACCTGCGCCGCGCGTGCCGGGCGGGTGCGGGCCGGCATTCGCCGGGTGGGCGGGGACGAAGCGTACGCGCTGCTCTACCACGCCTTTCTGTCTGAGCGTCGGGGTGTCGGCGCGCAGCTCTGGCATTACCTGCGGCTCTTGTTTGGGCAGGGGCACCGGGCGGCTGAGAACGTGTTGTCCGGGCCGGCCTCCTCGCTCCATGCCGCTGCCGCTGCCACGCGGCGCGAGGTGCACCGGATGCACGCCTTCGTCCGCTTCGAGTGTCGGCGCGATGGTGGCTGGGAGGCCGCCATCGCGCCTGAATGCAACGTGCTGCCCCTTTTGGGGCCGCACTTCGGCGAGCGGTACGCGGCCATGCGGTGGGCCATCGTGGACACGCGGCGCGGGCAGGCCCTGGTGCACGAGGCGGGAAAGCTCCAACTCGTCGAGGGCGCGGCAGCGGGCGAGCGCGCGGCAGAGGAAGCCACCTGGCAAAAATTGTGGGCGGCCTATTACCACGCCGTCAACATCCCTGAACGCGAGAACCTGCGGCTGCGCCAGCGCCACGTGCCCCGCCGCTACTGGCACCACATGACCGAACTGCGCGGGGCCTGAAACGCGTCTCTAAACCTGCTGCGAGGCAGCAGGGGCGGGTTCGGTTTCGACGGGCGCGGCAGGGGCGTCGGCGTGGGGCTGGAAGTGGGCGCGGCAGCGCGGTTCGTAGGCCTCGCCGGCGCCCAGCAGCACGCGCGGGCCGGAAGCCTGAATACGCTGTGAATGGTTGGCTGGTGCGCCACACACGACGCAGATGGCGTGCAGCTTGGTGACGAACTCGGCCACGGCCATGAGCTGCGGGATCGGCTCGAAGGGTTGCCCGCGGTAGTCCTGATCCAACCCCGCCACGATGACTCGCTTGCCCTGCCCCGCCAGCCGCTGGCACACGCCAACCAGGTCGAGGCTGAAAAATTGCGCCTCGTCGATGCCGATCACCGTCGCGTCGGCGGCGAGCAGGAGGATCTGGTCGGCGGTGGCGACAGGCGTGGAAGGGATGACGTTCTCGTCGTGCGACACCACATCGGCGGCGCTGAAACGGGTGTCGAGAGCGGGCTTGAAAATCTCGACGCGCTGCCGCGCAATGCGGGCGCGCCGCATCCGGCGGATGAGTTCTTCGGTTTTGCCGCTGAACATCGAGCCGCACACGACTTCGATCCAGCCGGCACGCGGGTGTTGGTTGAGAACGAAAGGCTCCATCACGGGCGGCGCTGCTTGCGGTTCGGGCGGAGCAAGATAGCGAGGGCGGCGCGAGCAGCCGACTGCTTTCGCGCACCCCAACCGACGAAGCGTCAGATTTCGCCCAGCATTTGTGCGGGCAGCCAGCCCTGCGCGCCGGCCTCCGTCAGCACCTCGGCGCGCGTACCGCTGCGCTGGAGCAGGCGCACCACCTGCCCGGCCCGCACGGCTGCCTCGGCATCTGCGGGCGTTGCGGCGTCCGCTGGCGGGGCCTCCAGTCGGACGCTTTCGAGCACGACGGCGTGGCGGACGACGCCGGCACCCGCCGACAGGGCAAAGGCGAGCGACAGCAGGGCGAGGGCAGGGGGCGCGAGGAGGAGCAGGCCACGGCGCAGCCAGGCGGTGCGCTGCCCCGTCCACGCCCAGCGGGCGGCCACGCCCGCGGCAGCGAGGAAAAGCGCGAACCCCGCCCAGAACAGCGCGGTGGGCGGCAGGTAGCGGTGCATCCACGTCCAACCCGCCTGCCAGTACGGTGTGGGCGGCGGCGCGTCGGTGAGCGACAGGCGGGCGCGCACCATGCGCAGGTTGTGCGCCAGACGGACGTTGTCCGGCTCGGCTGCCCGACCACGTTCGTAGTACTGCACGGCGCGCGGCAGGCTGTCGAGTCGGTAGTAGGTGTTGCCCAGGTTGCCGTAGAGCGCGGCGCTCGCATAGCCCTGGCCGAGCAGGTCGAGGTACGCTTGCCGCGCCGCCTCGTAGTCGCCCGCATCGTACAGCCGGTTGCCCGTGGCGAAAAGTGAATCGGGCGGGGTGGCCAGTTGCGGCGCCAACAGCACCAGCAGCAGGAGCATCATCGGGCAGAAGAGGTCAGGTGCGGGTCGAGGGCGACCAGCAAGGCAGCGGCTTCTTCGTAGTCCGCCTGCTGTTGCGCGGGTTCGGGCACGAGCGGGGAGAAGCGCACGCCGTCGCAGCGGTCGAGGAGTACGAGGAGGGCTGTCGTGGTGCTGGCCGGCACCGCTCGCGCGTCGAGGTGGTGCGCGAGCGCCGTCCGGGTCAGGCCCCGCTCCTCCAAGCTCAGACGCGCGCCGACAAAGCCGAGCAGGGCCTTTTCGAGCGTGTCGTAGAACGGCCGCGCCTCGCCTTTTTCGAGATGGTGGCGGGCCGCCCTGAGGTGCTTGCGGGCAAGCGGGTGCGCCCCTCGGCGGCGCGCGGCGTCGGCGTCGGCCGTCAGGCGACGCTCGCGGGCGCGCACGCCGGCCAACAGGACGAGCGCGAGCAGCGGTACGGCGAGGGCGGCATAGGGCCACGTCTGCCGGTAGAGCGGCGTCCGCCCCAGGTGCAGCCAGCGCCCCGGTGCATGCGCGATGCCGGCGATGCCATCGGCGGGCAGGATACGTTCGTCGCCGGGCATCTCGCCCGTCACCACGATCGTCGTGCCGTCGCCACGCAGCGTGCGGTACTGGCGCGCCCGAGGATCGAAGTAGGAAAACGTGACAGGGGCGAGCGTAAAGCGCCCGTTGGCACGGGGCACGAGGGCGTACTCGAAGGTGCGCGTGCCCGAGACCCCCGTCGCCGCGCGCTCGACGCTTCCCCCCGCGACGGGGCTGTACACTTCGATGGCACCCGGTGCTTCGACGGTGGGTGGCTCCAGCGTCGAAAGGTTGCCGCGGCCCGAAATCTGGACGCGCAAGCGGGTGCTTTCGCCCGCCTCCAGTTCCGTCCGGTCGAACTGCGTCGTCATGCGGTACTGGCCGACGGCCCCTGCGTAGCCGTCCGGCGCGCCGTCGGGCAGGGGCTGGATGGTGATGCGTAGCGGGGGCGAGAGCAGCCGCGCGGTCTCGAAGCCGCCGCGCAGCCCCATGAAGCCGAACGGGTCGCGGCTGCGCCGGGGCGCGTGCAGGTCGGCCTCGACGGTGAGCGGGTCGATGGCGAGCGTGCCGGTGCGGGTGGCAAAAAGCGCCACGCGCTTGAGCACGATGCTGCCGTAGCGCTCGCCGTTGCGCATCGCCGTTTCCGGGATGGGGTGGTTGTCCACCTCGATCTCTTCGCGCCAGAAGCCCTCGGCGTCCCAGGAGTCGGCCAGGCGGAGCTGGCGGAACTGGAAGCCGGGTCGGAAGAGCAGGCGGTAGGTGACGATGATCTCCTCGTTCTGGTAGGCCCGCGTGGTCGAGGGCGACACCTCGATAAACACGTCGTCGGGCGCAATGGAGGGCGCTTCGGGTGCGGCGTTGTCGTCGAAGGGATCGGGCGCGGCGCGGCGCTGCGGGCGCTGCCCGGTGGAAACCACGCGCACCACGATAGGGTCGGCGGTATGAATCTCCTTCCCGATCTGCACGGTCGCGCCTTCGATGCGGGCGGTGCCCTCGCGCAGCGGCCGGTAGCGCCAGCTGAACTGGAGCGACTGCTGCATGATGCCGTTGGTGATGGTGGCGCTGCGCTGGGTGGACGGGTAAGGCTGGACAAGCGCGAGCCCTTCCGTCTGCGGCGCATCGGGCGTCTGGACGGCCCCGAAGCGCTCGCCCTCGACCTGGAGCCGGTACACCACGATGTCGTCGCGCTCCACCGTCGCCTCGTCCACCCACGCCCGCACCGTCACGGCCTGCGCGTGGGCGTAGAGGGGCAGCAGAAGCCCGGTCAGGCAGAGGGCGGCCAGGACGAGCCCTCTCACGCCCCCGTCCATCGTCCACATTTCGCCCTTCGCAGTCTGCCCGTTCATGGCCTCACCAGTCTTTTTCGACGCGCCGGGCCCGGCTTTGCGGGCGCGCCACGCGGCGCAGCAGGGTTTCTTCCTCGTTGCCCAGCGCCTGCAAGATGCGCTCGGCCTCGGCCTTGCTCAGCTTGCTCGGGTCAGGTTGAGGGCGGCCCTGCTGGTCCTTGCTCTCTCCCTCTTCAGGTTCAGGAGATTCGCCGGGTTTCTGCTCGGGGCGCTGCGGATTTTCTTCGTCGCCCGGCTCGCCTTTGTCCTGCTGCTCAGGAGGGCCGTTCTGGCCTTTGTCGCTCTGCTGGCCCTTGTCGTCTTCTTTCTCTTCGCCCTGATTGCCCTGCTTATCCTGCTGTTCACCGTCCTGCTTTTCCTGCTGGTCTTTCTGGTTCTGCTCCTGTTTCTGCTGCTCCTGCTGCTTTTTCTCGATCTCGGCCTTGAGGCGCAGCAGGCGCGCGTCGCGCGGGGCGATGCGCAGGCCGGCTTCGACGGACGCCAGCGCCTCGCCATCCTGCCCGCCGATGTACTGGTTGGCGGCGGTGTGGAAAAACGTGTCGGCGGGCTGGGCCGCTAGCGGGAGCACGGCAAAAGCGCACGCGAGCACGCCACCGAGTACGCGGGCAGGCCAGTGCGGTGCGGGGAGTGATAAAATCATGGCCGGGAGGGCGGGAGGGTGTTGATGTCGGCCACGGTGGCCAGCCGGTTGATGAAATCGCCGAAGGCGGCTACCGTTTCATCCTGTTCCAGCCCCTGCTGCATGAGCATGTGGGCTTCGCGGTAGCGCCGCTCGGCGGCCAGGCGTTCGGCACGTTCCTTCAGGGCTCTGGCGTAGTCCGAAGGTTGAGGCGGGGGCGAGCCGCCGCTTTCGTTCTGCTCTTTCTGCATCTGCCGCCGCACCACCTCCCAGTTGTAACGTGCATCGTCGTCGTTTTCGCGCAGCAGGAGGGCCTGCCGGAAGCGTTCGAGGGCGGCTTCGCGCTGCCCGATGCTGTAGGCGGCCATGCCGCCGTTGTAGTGCGTCTCGTTGCCGAGCGCAGCCGTGGGCGCGGCGCGAGCGGCCACGTCGAGGGCGGCGAGGGCTTCGCTGCCGTTGCCTTCGGCCAGGTACGACAGGCCCGTGTTGTTGAGCGCTGCCGTGCGCAGGCGCGACGGGAGCGTGTCGGCGCGGGCAAGCGCGTCCAGGTAGGCGTCGCGGGCCTGCACGTAGGCCGCCTGGTCGAACCAGACGTTGCCTTTGCGCGCCGTGAAAGCGGGGTCGTCGCACGCCGTGAGGGCGAGCAGGAGGGCGAGCGGCCAGAGGCGGTAGGGGGCCGTGCGGGCCAGCAGGACGGTCATGCGGCTACCGGTCTGTCGCGCCGGCGGCGCGTGTCGGGCACGAGGGATTCGAGCACGAGCAGGGCCAGGGCCGCGGCAAGGGGCCACTGGTACTGTTCTTCGTACTCCTCGAACTGCTCAGAGCCCAGGCTGCTGCGCTCCAGTCCTTCGAGCGATTGCACGATGCGCGGCAGCGTAGAGCCCATCCGCCCGATCTCGAAGTAGTGATCGCTGCCGACCATGCCCTTGAGCGCGTCCGCTTCGAGGCGCGTGATGACGGTTTGCCCGCTGCGGTCTTCTTTGTAGCCCACGCGGCGGCGGTTCACGTAAACGGGGATGGGTGCGCCCTCGGCCTCGCCCACGCCTGCGGCGAAAAGGGCGATGCCCTGCTGGGCCGCTTCTTCGGCCACCTGGCGGGCTTCCTCGATGTGGTTCTCGCCGTCCGAGACGATGAGCAGCACGCGGGCGCGGGGCTCTTCACCCTCGCCCGCCGAGCCTTCGAGCGCCTGCACGGCGCGGTGCAGCGCCGCACCGAAGTCGGTGCCGGGCGTGGGAATCTGCGCAGGATCTGCCACGTCGAGAAACAGGCGGACGGCCCCGTAGTCGGTCGTGAGGGGACACTGCAAAAAGGCATCTCCGGCGAAGAGCACGAGGCCCACGCGGTCGCCGCGCAGTTCGCCGAGCAGCTTGCCGATCTCGTTCTTTGCCCGTGCCAGGCGCGACGGCGCCACGTCCTCGGCCTGCATCGAGAGCGACACGTCGAGCGCGATCATCACGTCCACGCCTTCGCGCTCCACCTGGCGCAGGCGGGTGCCGTAGCGCGGCCCGACGAGTGCAAGCACGGCCAGCGCAACGGCGAGCACGAGCAGCGTTCCCTTCCAGCGACGGCGGCGGGTGGAAACGCCTTCGACAAGCGCGGCCACGAGCGGGCGGTCGCCCAGCCGGGTGAGGGCACGGCGACGCTGCCACGCGGCCCACAACAGCAGGCCGGCCACGGCGGGCACGGCGGCCAGCGCCCACCAGAACTGAGGATGGAGAAACTGGATCATGGAAAGGCGCGCAGGCGGGTGGTTGCGAGCAGCACGCCGAGGCCCAGCAGCGCCAGGCCGGGCAGCAGAAAGAGGGCGTAGCGCTCGGCGTAGTCGGTGTAGCTGCGTTCTTCCAGCTCGGTTTTTTCCAACTCCCCGATTTCGGCGTAGATCTGGCGCAGGGCTGCCTTGTCGGTGGCGCGGAAGTACTGCCCGCCTGTGCGCTCGGCCACGCGGCGCAACATGTCCTCGTCGATCTCGACGGGCACCATGCGCTGCTGCTGGATGCCGAAGGGCGTGTCGAAGGGAAACGGCGCTTCGCCCCGCGCGCCCACGCCGATGGTGTAGAGGCGCACGCCCAGCGTCTGCGCTACTTCGGAGGCCGTGCCGGGGTCCACCTCGCCCCGGTTGTTCTGCCCGTCGGTGAGCACGATGGCGACCTTGCTCTCGGCAGTGGAATCCTTGAGGCGACCTACCGCCATGGCGATGGCCGTCCCGATGGCGGTGCCATCCTCGATGACGCCGATCTCGACCTGGCGCAGCATCCGCTGGAGAAAGCGGTAGTCGAGCGTGAGCGGGGCCTGCGTATAGGCCTGGGCGGCAAAGACGATGAGGCCGACGCGGTCGCTGACGCGGCTCTCGATAAACTCGGCGGCCACGTCGCGGGCAGCCTCGAAGCGGTTGGGTGAGAAGTCCATCGCCCGCATCGAGGTGGACGTGTCGAGCACGAGCATGATGTCCACCCCCTCGGCGCTGCGCTCGCGGCGCACGTTGCGCTCCTGCGGGCGGGCCAGGGCGAGGATGAAAAGGGCGAGGGCAGCCAGCCGGAAGGCATCGGGCAGCCACCGCAGGCGCGTGGCCAGCGTTCCTGCCGAGCGGCGGGCCGCGCCTGCCGCGCTGAAGCGCAGCCCGCCACGCTTTCTGTGCCGCCACAGCCGCCAGGCCGCCAGCAGCGGCACGAGGGCCAGCGCCCACAGCCACTGGGGCGCGGCAAAGGTCAGGTTCTGCCAGACGATCTCAGGCATCGTTCTCCTCCGGTACAGTCGTCTGGGGTTGCGGGGTCAGGGCAGCGGCCTGCACGGCGGCGTGCTGCCGGGCCGCGCGGTGCGCCTCCATCTCGTCCACGACGGCGAGGGCCGCCTGGCGCGCTGCCACGCCCTCGGAAGGAGGCGGTTGGCCGTCGGCGAACTTGGCGAAGTCAGCGATGGCGAAGAGGTCGGCCAGGCGCGCTACCACCCCGGCGGGCAGCGTGCCCTGCTGCGCCGCCTCGCGCGCCGTCCGCACCAGCTCCGCCGACGTCTGTTCGAGGGCCGGGATGCCCGTCGTGACCTCGATGTATTGCCGGAGGGCTTCGGTTAATTCCACGTAGTAGGGCTTGACCTGCGCGGCCTTTTCCAGGTCGAAGCGTTCCAGCGCGGCGAGGCGCTGCCGGGCCGTCTGGGCGGGCGTCAGCGCGGGGGCAGGCGGTGCCGGAGCGGGGGCGCGGCGGCGCAGCCTGCGCAGCAGCAGGTAAAGCGCCAGCACCGCCAGGGCCACCCCGCCAAAGGCGAGCAGCCACACCCAGAGCGGGAGGGGCACGTCCATGCGGGCGCGAGCCGGCTGGAGCGCGTCGGCGTCGGTGGGAGCGGTGGGCGCGACGCGCAGCCTGTACGGGGGCGTGGGGACGAGAAACGTGTCTGCGCCCTGCACGAAGCCGACGGCGATGGGGGGTACCACGAGCGTGTCGAGTGCGAAGGCGGCCACGCGGTACACCGCGCTGTCCACGCGCGTACCCGGCTCGGCGGTGCCGCCGTAGCGCGTGCCCGCGCCGATTTTTTCCAGCACGGCCACCTCAGCCCCGGCAAAGGCGCGGCCCGTGTCCGGCAGCACGGCCTCGGTGAGCACCCCGTGGCGGGCCACGATGGTGAGCGCGAACGGCTCGCCCACGCGCACGCTATCTGCTGAGGCGTACACGGCCACCGTCTGCGCCCGTGCGGCGGGCACGGCAAGCGCGAAGAACAGCAGAGCAAGGGCTCCTTTCATCGGCGGCGCGTGCGTTGGGCGAAGAATCGCGTCAGCGGGTCGAGGTAGCCCGTGTCGGTGCCGATGGCGACCGCGTCCACGCGGGCTCGTCGGAGCACGTCGCGCACCGACTGCTGGCGCGCCTCGGCGGCTTCGGCAAAGCGATGGCGCGCACCCCTGTTGGCGGTGTCGATCACGACGCGCTCGCCCGTCTCGGCGTCCTGAAGCGTCACCAGCCCGATGGCGGGCAGCGTCTGTTCGCGCGGGTCGGTTACGTGGAGGGCCACCACGTCGTGCTTGCGGGCGAGGATGCGCAGGCTCCGCTCGTAGGCGTCGGCCATGAAGTCGCTCACGACGATCACGACCGAGCGGCGGCGCAGCACATGGAGGGCGTGGTCGAGGGCTACGGCTACGTCCGTACCGCGCCCCTGGGGCTCGTGTGCGTACAGGTCGCGCACGATGCGCAGCACGTGGCGGCGCCCTTTCTGCGGCGGCACGAAGCGCTCGACGCGGTCCGAAAAGAGCAGCAGCCCCACCTTGTCGTTGTTCTGGATGGCGCTGAAGGCGATGAGCGCGCACACCTCGGCCATCAGGTCGCGCTTGAGCTTGGAATGCGTACCGAAAAACGCCGAGCCGGACAGATCCACTACAAGCAGAACCGTCTGCTCCCGCTCTTCCTCGAACACCTTCACGAACGGCTCGTCCGAGCGCGCCGACACGTTCCAGTCGATCTGCCGCACATCGTCGCCGTACTGGTAGGGGCGCACTTCGGAAAAGAGCATCCCGCGCCCTTTGAAGGCCGAATGGTACTCACCGCCGAAAAAGCTGTCCACCAGCCCCTTGGTGCGGATTTCGAGGCGGCGGATCTGGCGGAAGAGTTCGCGGGGAATCATGCAGCGAGCAGTGGGGCCGGAAGATAGCGACGGGCCGGTAATTGCGCGGACCCGGCAGCGGCGCAGGCGCGTGCCGGGCAAACGGACACAGCCTGACGCTATTGCCCGCCCAAGGTTGCGGGCAGGCGCTGCCGCGTGAAGCGTGGTGGAATGCGCGCCCGCCGGGAGCCGGCACGGACTGTCGTAGTTTGGCGCGCGTCACCACCGCCCGCGCCCATGCACGCTGCCGTCCTCGTCTTCCCCGGCTCCAACTGCGACCACGACCTCTACCACGCCTTCAAGCACGTCTACGGCCAGGAAGCGAGTTTCGTGTGGCACAAGGAAGCGTCGCTGCCCGACGGGGTGGACGTGGTAGCCATTCCCGGCGGCTTCTCCTACGGCGACTACCTCCGCAGCGGCGCTATTGCCCGTTTTTCGCCCATTATGCAGGACGTGGTGCGGTTTGCCAACCGAGGCGGGCTGGTGGCCGGCATCTGCAACGGCTTCCAGGTTTTGTGCGAAGCAGGCCTCTTGCCGGGCGCGCTGGGTCGCAACGCCGGGCTCCGCTTCCGCTGCGCGCCGCAGCACCTGCGCGTCGAGAACGCGGCGACGCCGTTCACCTCCGCGCTCGGAGAGGGGCAAATCATCAACATTCCCATCGCCCATGGTGACGGGCGCTACTACGCTTCTGACGAAGTGCTCGACAGGCTGGAAGGCGACGGGCGCGTCGTATTTCGGTACTGCGGTGCAGACGGGGAGGTTACCGCCGAGAGCAACCCTAACGGTTCGCTTCGCAACATCGCCGGCATTGTCAACGAGGGGGGCAACGTGCTGGGCATGATGCCCCACCCCGAGCGCCACGTCGAAGCGTGCGTCGGCTCCGACGACGGGCGCGGCCTGTTCGACTCGCTCCTCGCCCACTTTGCCCACGCCGTCTGATGCTCAGCTTTGCGACGGCTCCGGTCACGCTCATCCTGCTGGGCATCAACATCGCAGTGAGTTTGTACGTGCTCTACGTCAACCCCGCGGCGATGGGGCGGCTGGCGCTGGTGCCCTACGCAGTCTCAAAAGAGCGGGCGTGGGAGCGGCTCTTTACCGCCGGCTTCGTGCACGGTGGGATCGGGCACCTGCTGTTCAACATGATCGCCCTTTTTTCCTTCGGGCCGTCGCTCGAAGGCGTGCTGGGACCGGGCAAGTTTCTCCTCCTCTATTTCGGCTCCGAGATGGCGGCCAACGCCCTCTCCGTGCTGATGCACCGCAACAACCCGAACTATGCGGCCGTGGGGGCGTCCGGGGCTATTTCGGGTGTCGTGTTCGCCTTTTGCCTGTTCGCGCCGTGGGCGCGGTTGTTCGTGTTTTTCGTGCCCATGCCGGCCATCGTGTTTGCCGTGCTCTACGTGGTGGGCTCCATCTACGCTATGAAACAGGGGCGTGAGGCCGGTTGGGCAGGCGGCATCGCCCACGAGGCGCACCTGGGAGGGGCTGTGGGGGGCGTACTGCTCACGCTCTTGCTCGAACCTGCCTCCCTCGCCATCTTTTTGCAGCAGATGGGCTTAGGGTCCTGATGGGAACCTGTAGAGCAGGAAAAGGGCGCTGGACCGGCAATTTTGCCTTTTCCCGTTACGGGGGAATGTGTAGCTTGCCCACAGGCACCTCAAAAAGTGAGGCACGCTTCCTGACGAGTGGCATCCATCCCGGCAGCTATGGCGCACCGATACTTCCGCGCGTGTACGCTTTTTCTTTCCCTGCTCCTCGCGCCCGCCGTGCTGGCGCAGACCGGCAAGATCGCCGGGCGCGTCACCGATGCCACTACGGGCGAAGCCCTTCCCGGGGTCAACGTTCGCATTGACGGCACCACGCAGGGCACCGCCGCTGACATCGACGGCTACTACACCATTATCGGCGTGCGGCCCGGCGAGCACACGATCCGCGCCTCCTACATCGGCTATGCCGACTTTGTGGCCGAAGGCGTGCGTGTCAACATCGGGCAGACGACGCCGCTCGACATCCGGATGCGCGAGGAGGCGCTGGGGCTGGAGGGCGACGTGATCGTGACAGCCACCCGGCCCATCGTCGAGGTGGACGTGGCCTCGTCGCAGTCGAACGTGACGAGCGAGCAGATTGAAAGCCTGCCCATTTCGAGTGTGGCGAGTGCCGTGGGCCTGCTGGCGGGCGCGCAGGGGCTGAGCATTCGCGGCTCATCCTCGGACGAGATTGCCTTCAACCTCAACGGCCTGACGCTGCGCGACGAGCGCTCCAACGCGCCGTTCACCAACATCCCGCTGGCCTCCGTCGAGGAGGTGCAGGTGGTCACGAGCGGCTTCAACGCCGAGTACGGCAACGTCCGTTCGGGCGTCATCAACGTGATCACGAAAGAGGGCAGCCGCAACCGCTACGAGGTGGATGCCTCGCTGCGCTACAGTCCGCCCGCTGCCAAAAACTTCGGGCAGTCGGCAAACGACCTCAACTCGTACTGGATACGCCCCTACACCGACCCCGCCGTGGCCTTCACGGGTACGCAGAACGGCGTGTGGGATAGGGCAACGCAGGATCAGTATCCCATTTTCGAGGGCTGGATCAGCGTATCGGAGCGCCGCCTGGCCGACGACGACCCCAACAACGACATGACGCCCGAGGCGCTTTACCAGGCGTTTCTGTGGCAGCACCGCAAGGCGATGAAAATCGACCGGCCGGACTACGTGGTGGACGTGGGCGTGGGCGGGCCCGTGCCCGGCCTCAACCGCTGGGGCGACACGCGCTTCTACGCTTCGTACAAAGAGGATCAGAGCATGTACCTGATCCCGCTTCACACCGACCGGTTCCAGCAGCGCACCGGCCACGGTAAGATCACGAGCGACCTGGCGCGGGGCATGAAGCTGACCGTCGAAGGGCTTTACGGCGAAGCTGAAGGCACGTCGGCCTCGCGCACCGGCACTCCGGGATTCTTCGTCTCGGCGGACGGTATCTCGGACAACCTCTCGCGCGTCTCGTTCATCAACACGCGCATTTTCTCGACCGACTACTGGTCGCCCACGCGCACGCGCGACTTCATGCTGGGGGCCAAGTTTACCCACTCGTTTGACGACCGCTCGTTCTACGAACTCCGCCTGACGCGCTACGCCTCGTTCTACGACACCAACCCTGGCCCGCTGCGCGACACGTCCGACGTTGTCTTTTTCGGCGGCGTGGGCTTCGACGAGGGGCCGTTCGGCTTCCAGCCCGAGCCCAGCAACGGCGTGGATGGCATGCGTATGGGCGTGGGCATGAGCAACGGGCGCGACACGAGCCGCGTGGTCGTGTACAACTTCAAGGGCGACCTCACGCGGCAGATGAACCGCTTCCTGGAAGTCAAGACGGGCGTCGAGTTCAACCTGACCGACAGCCAGGTCAACTACGGCTCCTACGACGCCTTTTTGCCCACGAGCAACTTCCTGGCCGCGTGGGACAAGACGCCCACGCGCGCAGCGGCGTATCTCCAGGGTAAACTGGAATTCCGTGGCCTCGTCGCCAATCCGGG
>CBDUBO010000027.1:0-13021 GCA_965365405.1 uncultured Rhodothermales bacterium
CCGAAAGCTCGTCCATGCCGAGGATGGCGATGATGTCCTGAAGCTCCTTGTAGCGTTGGAGAAGCTGCTTGACGGCCTGGGCCGTGTTGTAGTGATCGTCGCCCAGGATGCGCGCGTCGAGGATGCGGCTCGTCGAGTCGAGCGGGTCCACGGCCGGGTAGATACCGAGCGACGCGATCTGGCGCGAAAGCACCGTCGTGGCGTCGAGGTGGGCAAACGTGGTGGCCGGCGCGGGGTCGGTGAGGTCGTCCGCCGGCACGTACACGGCCTGCACAGACGTGATGGCGCCCGTCTTGGTGGACGTGATGCGCTCCTGCATGACGCCCATTTCCGTGGCCAGCGTCGGCTGGTAGCCCACGGCGGAAGGCATACGACCCAACAGAGCAGACACCTCTGACCCGGCCTGCGTAAAACGGAAAATATTGTCCACGAAGAAGAGCACGTCGCGGCCACCCTGGTCGCGGAAATACTCGGCAATCGTCAGGCCGGAGAGGGCCACGCGGGCGCGGGCACCGGGCGGCTCGTTCATCTGGCCGAAGACGAACGTGGCCTGGCTCTCCTGGAGCGCCGCCATGTCCACCTTCGACAGGTCCCAGCCGCCTTCTTCCATGGCGTGCATGAAGGCGTCGCCGTACTTGATGATGCCGCTTTCCAGCATTTCGCGCATGAGGTCGTTGCCCTCGCGCGTGCGCTCGCCCACGCCGGCAAACACGGACATACCGCTGTGCGCCTTGGCGATGTTGTTGATGAGCTCCTGGATGAGCACCGTCTTGCCCACGCCCGCGCCGCCGAAGAGGCCGATCTTGCCGCCACGCGAGTAAGGCTCGAGCAGGTCGATGACCTTGATGCCCGTTTCGAGCATTTCGACCGAAGTCGAGAGCTGGTCGAATGAGGGCGGCTGCTGGTGGATGGCGCGGCGACCCTCGGCAACAGGCTGCGGCAACCCGTCGATGGCGTCGCCGATCACGTTGAAGAGGCGGCCGCGGATGCTCTCGCCCGTAGGCATGGAAATAGGCGCGCCCGTGTTTCGGACCGCCTTGCCACGCGTGAGGCCGTCCGTCGAATCCATCGAGACGGTGCGGACGCGGTTCTCGCCCAGGTGCTGCTGCACTTCGAGGACGAGGTCGCCCTCGGGACGATCGATGACGAGGGCGTCGTAGATTTCGGGAACGGCGGTGGCGGGAAACTCGCAGTCCACAACAGGCCCAACGACCTGGACGACCTGGCCCATGCCGGGCTGCTTCGTGATTTCCATGAGCGGATGTTACTGGTTAGAGGCCACGGAGGCGGGCACGCTGCGCTGGACTGCACAGCTTGGAGAAATTACGGCCCTGCCGCCTGCAGTACGCCGCCACTCGGTAAGGAGACGCCGGAGAGGCGGCAAAGAATTGGGGAAGAGGGAAGGAATGGGCAGGGGGCAGTGGAAGAACGCTCTGTGTCTCGGTTGTCACTTGCCCATTGCCGAACTGCCGAATCGACTCCTGCTCACCCCAGCGCCCGTTCCAGGTCGGCGATCAGGTCGGCCTCGTCCTCGACGCCCACGGACAGCCGGATGAGCGAGTCGAAAAAGCCAGCCTTGCGGCGCTCCTCGGCGGGGATGGAGCCGTGCGTCATCGACGCCGGGTGCTCGATCAGGCTCTCGACGCCGCCCAGGCTCTCGGCCAGCTGAAACACGCGCGTCCGGGTAAGCACGTCTGTCGCGGCTTCCACCGAGTCTTTCTTCAGCGTGAACGACACCATGCCGCCGAAGTCGCGCATCTGGCGCGCGGCGAGTTCGTGGCCGGGGTCGCTTTCCAGACCGGGGAAAAACACGTGCTCGACGGCGGCGTGGTCGCGGAGAAAGCGGGCCACGGCCCGGCCGTTGGCGCAGTGCCGTTCCATGCGCAGGTGCAGCGTTTTGGTGCCGCGTAGCACCAGAAAGCAGTCCAGGGGGCCGGGCACCGCGCCGGTGCTCTTGACCTGGAAGCGCAGCTTCTCGTTCCACCTGTCGTGCGAGGTGAGCACGGCGCCCAGAATCACGTCCGAGTGGCCGCCCAGGTACTTGGTGGCGCTGTGCAGCACCAGGTCGGCGCCGAGCGCGAGGGGCTGCTGCAGGTAGGGCGTGGCAAAGGTGTTGTCCACGGCCACGTCCGCCCCGTGCGCGTGGGCGACCTCGCTGAGCGCGGCGATGTCGAGCACGCGCAGGAGCGGATTCGTCGGCGTCTCGATCCAGACGAGCTTCGTCTCCTTGCGCATCGCGGCGGCGAGGTTTTCAGGCTCCCGCATGTCCACGAACGAGAACGTGAGGCCGAAGCGCCCGAAGACCTGGGTAAAGAGGCGGTAGGTGCCACCGTAGAGGTCGTTGGTCGCCACGACGTGGTCGCCGGGGTTGAGTCCCTTCATGATGGCGTCAATCCCACCCACGCCGGAAGCGAAGCATATGCCGTGCGCGGCGCCTTCGAGCGAAGCCAGGTTGCCTTCGAGCGCGGTGCGCGTAGGGTTGGACACGCGCGCGTATTCGTGCCCGTCGTGGTCGCCCGGCGCGCGCTGCACGTAGGTCGAGGTCTGGTAGATGGGCGTCATGATGGCGCCCGTGCTGGGGTCGGGCTGTTGCCCGGCGTGGATGCAGCGGGTGCCGAAGCCGTACGCAGTGGCGTCGCGCATGAGAAAAGGGGTTTGATGGCGGGCAAGATAGAAGCAAAAAGCCCCGGAGGTCGGGCAGACCTCCGAGGCTCGGAATCAGCGGCAGGCCGCCTCAGTTGGTGTCGCCGTAGCCGGCGCAGGCCGATACCGCCTGCGCTTTCTCGGTCTGGCGCGTGTTGGTGTAGGCCTGGAAAAGGGCGCGGCAGGCGCTCTCCGGCGATTCACCACTTACCTGCGCCATCTCGCGGGCGCGTTCGAGCGCCGGGATGGCCGCCTCGAACAGGCGCGTGCGCTGCTGCACGAGCTGGTCGATCTCGTTCTCGCGGGCTTGGATCTGCTCGTTGGTGAGCGTGCGACGCTCCTCGCGCAACTTGTCGTCCATCACGCGAATCTCCTCGTTGACGCCCACGGCCTGGTTGATGTAGGCCGCGCCGAGGTTGTACTGCACGTTGGGGTTCTCGGCGTCCAGTTCGGAGGCCCGCTTGAGCTGCTCGACGGCTTCCTCGTAGCGCTCGGACTGGAGCAGCAGCGAGCCGTAGTTGTAGCGGTACACGGCGTTGCCGGGCTCGCGCTGGACGGCCTCGCGGTAGTAGTCCATCGCGCGGTCGGTCTGGCCTGCCGCCACGTAGGCGCTCAGCAGCTGCGTCTGCACGTCCGGGTTGTCCGGCATCATGTCGCGGGCGCGTTCGAGCACCGTCACGGCGTCGGCGGCGCGCTGGTTCTCGGCGTAGAGCGAGGCCAGGTAGATGTACGTGTCCGGCTGGCGGTCGCCTTTTTCGACGGCCATTTCGAGCGCTTCCATGGCTTCGGGGGCACGGCTGGCGCTCACGAGCGCAAAGGCCCGGTTGACGTAGGCGCCGGAGGAATCGGGCTGGATGAGGGCGGCATTGCCGAAATATTCGGCGGACGTGCCGAACTCTGCGCTGTTGGTTTTACCCCGGTTGTAGGCCTGCACGCCCCGGTCGAACTCTTGCAGATAGGCGTTGCGCAGGTTGATGCTGACCTGCTCGGCCATCGCGGGGTCGGCCTCGGCGGCGCGGTTGAAGGCGTCCACCATGTCGCGGATCAGCTGCGAGTGCTGGGCCGGGTCGGTGACCTCATCGGCCTGCGCCATCAGGATGCGACCCTTCAGTTCGAGCGCGTCGGCGTTGTTGGGGTCTTTTTCGAGCGCCTTGTTGACGTTCTCAATGGCGCGGCCGTAGTCCTTGTTGCGGAGGTCGAGCTTGGCTCCTTCGACATTGGGATCGCTCGAGCACCCGTCCGCGGCGGCCAGCAGCAGCACGGCGAACGCGCACGCGGCAAGCGTGGAAAAGCGTTTCATGACAGGGATGGATTGGATGGAGTTGGAGATGGCAGGCGTAGACCTGCAACAGCAGGGTAAAATACGCGGCACGTGGAAAGCTTTACCAAACGGGCGCTTTCAAGTTCTCAGGTCGTTACGGACAGCACGGCAGCGCAAAAGCGGATCCCGCGTTCCTGCTTGCGGATTCGGCGCTTCGGCTCCCCCTTTCCCTATCGCCTTCGCTCTTATGACTGCTCTGCGCGCCCTGCTCTCCGGCATCGTTGACTATGCGGGCCTGTTTCCGCCGGCCGCGCTCACGCTGGACAAAGCCTTTACCCGCTTCGTCTCGCACCGGGGCGAGTCGCCTGCGTGGATGCTGGCGCGCTTTGTCGTGCCCGCCGCGCGGCTGGGCGAGCTGGCGGCGTTCGCGCACCAGACGCCGGCACGGCCCCACCCGCTGTCCCTGCTGGGTACAGGCGGCGCGACGGGCGCGGCGTTTCTGCGCGCTACCGCCGCCGACCTGGAAGCCATGCAGACCTTGAGCGCCGCGCACCCCGGCTTTGCCGCCCTCGACGCCTTCGAGGTGCGCCTCCCGGCGTCGGTGGAGACGGAGGACGACGCTGCCGAGCTGGCCGCACGCACCGCCGACCTCTTCAGGCAGGCGGGCTACGGCGGCGTACCCGTTTTTCTCGAACTCCCCTTCTCACCCGAAGGCATCGCCTCGCGTCCCCACGTGCTGGCGGCGCTGGCAACGCACAACGCTGGGGGCAGGCCGCGTGTGGGCGCCAAGTACCGCACGGGCGGCGTCACCGCCGACCTCTTCCCCACGCCCGAAACCCTCGCCCATGCACTCGTGGATGCGCACCGCGCCGGGGTGCCCTTCAAGGCGACGGCGGGCCTGCACCACCCCGTCCGCCACTACCGCGACGAGGTGGAAACGCACATGCACGGCTTCCTGAACGTGTTCGGCGGGGCCGTGCTGCTCCACGTGCACGACCTCGACGCCGAGGCGCTGACCCGCTTGCTGCGCGAGGAAGACGAAGCGGCTTTCCAGATTTCGGACAAAGCGTTTTCCTACCGCGACCTTTCGGCCACGACGGCACAGATCGAACAGGCCCGGAGCAGCTTTGCGCAGTCGTTCGGGTCGTGCTCGTTCGCCGAACCCGTCGAAGACCTGCGAGCGATGGGGTGGATCGGCCGGGGTGGGTAAAGCCTACTCTGGTCCGCTCTGCAAGCGCTCCAGGCGCTCGCGAGCCCGCTGCGTGCGGCTGTCGTCCGGGCCGCGGGTTTCGAGGAAACGCCTGTAGCTGTGCGTGAGCAAAGGCCGCGCTTCGGCGGCGCGCCCCAGGTCGAGGAGGGCCTGCCCGAGGAGGGCTTCGGCGTCGAGCACGTAGCGGTGGTCGGCGTCGAAAGCGCGTTTCCGGAGTTCGAGGGCCCGCCGGAAAAGCGGCACGGCCTCGGCACTTCGGCCCTCTTTCAGGTACACCTGCCCCAACCCGTACAGCGGAAACGACCGGTTCGGGTGCTCGGCGTCCAACAGTTCGTCTTGCACGTCGATACACGCCCCGTAGAAGCGCTCGGCCTCCCTGTAGTCGCCCCTGTCGTAATGGAGTAGGGCGACGTTGTTGTAGGCGGCAGCCAGGCTCGGATGCACGTCCCCGTAGATGTGCCGAAAGATGTCTAAGACCTCGTCGTAGGTGCTGGCGGCGGCATCGAGGTCGTCTCGATCCTGCAGCAGTTGCGCGTAGCTGTTGAGCAGGTTGGCCACCTCGGCGTGGTACTTGCCGTGGAGGGCTTTACGCATCGTGATGGCCTCGCGGTAGAGCGCGTCGGCCTCCTCGTAGCGCTCGGTATCGCGCAGCAGCGCCGCCAGGTTGCGCAGCGTGCTCGCCAGATCGGGGTGGGGCGCGTCGTAGTACGCGCGTTGCCGCGCGAGCGCGTCGCGCAGGAGGGGCTCGGCCTCTTCAAAGCGGTCTTGCCCGCGCAGGAAGCGGGCCAGCCGCACCTGCGCCATCGCCACCAGCGGGCTTCCGGCAGCGGAGGCGGCCTGTTCGAGGGCGAGGGCTTCGCGGAAAAGAGGCTCCGCCTTTTCGTGCGCGCCGTTCGTCTCGTGGAGAAAGGCGAGCGCCGTCACGCTCTCCCCCAGGTCCACGGCATCGGGAGGCAGAAGGGCCCGGCGGGTTTCGAGCGCCGATTCGAACAGCGGCGCTGCTGCGCCGACATCCCCGATGTCCTGCAACAGCATCGCCATCGCAACCTGGGAGGTCGCCGTTTCGAGGTGGCGGGGGCCGAGGTGCTGCATCCGCAGCGCGAGCGATGCTTCGAGCAGCGGCCGTGCCTGCTCGAACAGGCTCAGTTCGCGGTACACGTTGCCGAGCGTTTCGAGCAGGGCGGCGCGCACGAGCGGCTGACCGGCCAGTTCGGTACGGATGCGGTCGGCCCCGGCGTCGAGCAGTTCGCGGGCCGTGACCTCCCGCCCCTGCGCCTCGCCCGGCTCCGACATCTCGAAGATGCTCTTCAGAAAGTCCGCCGTCTGCTCGGCCTTTTCAGCCTCCCGGCGGGCCAGGTCGCGTTCCTGCCGCAGCCGCTCGGTGTGATAGAGGCCGAAGGCCACGAGCACGAGGGTGAGCGCCGCCGCCGTCAGCACACCCGCCTGGTGGCGCTGGACGAACTTGCGCACGCGGTAGGCAGAGGTGCCGCGCCGGGCGCGTACAGGCTGCCCCCCCAGGTGGCGCTCCACCTCGTCGGCCAGTTCGGTGACGGTCGCGTAGCGGTCCTCGGGGTGTTTGCGCAGCGCTTTGAGAATGATGGCGTCCAGATCGCCGGCGAGGCGGCGGCGCAGCTTGTCGGGCTGGGTGCGCCGCGCTCGGCTGCTGGCTTCGGCAGAGGCCTCGGCAGCCTGCTGCGCGGCCGTGCTGGGACGCGGCGGCTCGGCCGTGAGCACGGCCTGCGCTACTTCGAGGGAGCCGTGGCCGCCGAGCGTGTAGGGCCGGCAACCGGTGAGGAGTTCGTAGAGCACCACGCCGAGGGCGTACACGTCCGAAGCCGTCGTCACGGTTTCGCCGCGCACCTGCTCGGGACTGGCGTACTCTGGCGTCATCACAGGCGCGCCCGTGCGGGTGAGCCCTTCGGCGTCGTCTTCGAGCAGCTTGGCGATGCCGAAGTCGAGCAGCTTGGGCACGCCTTCGGCGGTGACGAGGATGTTGTCCGGCTTCAGGTCGCGGTGGACGACGAGGTTCTGGTGCGCGTAGCGGACGGCGTCGCACACGGAGAGGAACAGGCGCAGCCGCTCGGCAATGGTGAGGCGGCGCGCATCGCAGTACTCGTCGATGGGCGTGCCGTCCACGTACTCCATCGCAAAAAAGGGCCGCCCGTCCAGCGTGACGCCGCCGTCGAACAGGCGCGCGATGTGGGGGTGCTGGAGTCGCGCCAGAATCTGGCGTTCGGACTGGAAGCGGCGCAAGATCTGCTCGGAGTCCATGCCGCGCTTGACGACTTTGAGGGCGACCTGCCGGTCGAACAGCCCGTCGGCTCGCTGCGCGAGGTATACGGTCCCCATCCCACCTTTGCCCAGCAGGCGCAGCAGGTGGTACGGCGCGGCGTCGTCCTCCATCAGGTCGAGGGCTTCCAGCACGTCGGGGTAAGCTTTGAGCGCGAAAGTTTCGCGGTCGAGCATCGCGTGCGCCTCTCCGTCGGCATCGAGGAGCGAACGCACTTCTCGGTACAGCGCGTCGTCGCCCGCGCAGGCTTTGCGGAGGTACGCCTCCTGCTGTTCGGGTGCGCGTTCGCACACGGCGCCGAAAAGGGCGCTGACCTGTTCCCATCGCTGGGCATCCATCGTAGTAGGGGTTTCTACCACCTGACGCAGGAAACGAGCGCGGAAGCGATCAGAGCGGGGGCGATGCCGGGCAGCACAAGGGGCTGATGCATTCCGCACGCGCCACCCGGCACGCGACACGCTCCTACTCCAGCTCCTGCGCCAGCCATGCCCGTGCCAGCCGCCAGTCGCGGCGAACGGTGGGGATGGAGACGCCGAGCGATTCGGCAATCTCTTCGTGGGTGAGGCCGCCGAAAAAGCGGCAGGTGACGACGCGGCTCTGCCGCTCGTTGAGGGCGGCGAGGCGTTCGAGGGCTTCGTCGAGGGCGATGAGCGCTTCCGGCGGCGCCTCGTGTGGATACGTCTCGTCGGTGAAGGTGACGGCCGCCTGCCCGCCGCCGCGCTTGGCCGCGAGCCGCTTGTGTGCGTAGTTGACGAGGATGCGGCGCATGGCGAGGGCGGCGAGGGCGTAGAAGTGCGCCCGGTTCTGCCAGCCACTCTCCTGCTGAACCAGCTTCAGGTAAGCCTCGTGGACAAGCGCCGTCGTGTCGAGCGTGTGGCCGGCCCGTTCCCCGCGAAGCTGGCGGTGCGCGATGGCGCGCAGGGCGTCGTAGACCTGCGGCATCAGGCGGTCTGCCGCCGCCGCGTCGCCCCCGGACAGGTGACCGAGCAGCAGCGTGATGTCGGCGGGAGGCTCGTGCATGGCGCGTCGGGGTGACGAGAGCGCGTGGTACGACCGCGTAGGAGGAAGATAGCCGACGGGCTCCAAAGGTGCCACCCGGACCGGACCGGCAGAAAAAGCGGGCCGTGCGTTATCACTTCGCCCGGCAAACGAGGCGTGTAGGGACAGAACCCTTTCCCCAACTCGCCCAGCACCATGAAACGCACCCTCGTTCTGCTGCCCGCCCTCCTGCTTGCCCTCACCGCCTGCGGCGACAACCCGGTCGGAGACGACGGCGGTGAAGGCCCCAGCCCAGACGCCTCCTCCATCGGAGCCTACATCCGCACGCTTTCCTACGACCCGGACGACCTCCTCAACGTGCAGCCCGCCGGCGCGACGGACGAGCGGGAGGACGCTGGCGCCACCACGTCGGACCCGCCCGTGCAGGACGGCCTCAACCTCATCCAGTGTGCGCGCACGGACTACTCCCTCCTGAAGAACTTCGACCAGGTTTCTATCCTGCGTCCCACCACGGGCATCGTGTGGCCCGGCGCGCTCGTCAAGGGCAACGCGTCCCTCCTCGACGGCATCCCCGAGCCTCTGCCGCTGCCCCGCGCCCCGGTAACCGTTCGCGTAAACCTGCCCGGTATGGGCGCCAACGGCACCCGCACCATAGAGAACCCCACCAACTCCAGCGTCCAGGGAGCCGTGGATCAAGCACTCGAATGGTGGAACGCCAACGCGTACCAGGCGGGCTACGTCAACGCCGCCCAGTCGTCGTTCCAGCTGTCGCAATCGTTCTCGTCCCAGCAGGCGGCATTGAAGGTGGGGCTCAACGCGGTGTGGGCCTCCGGCGACGCCGCCGTGCAATTCTCCTACAAGTCGAGCGAGACCAAGCAGGTGGTGCTGGCCGTTTTCAAGCAGGCGTTCTACGACGTCACACTCGACACGCCCGAGGCGCCTGAGGCCGTCTTCGGCGCGGCTGTGGGCATGGACGACGTGCAGCGTGTGGTGACGAACGCCTTACCGCCGGCCTACGTGTCGAGCGTGACGTACGGGCGCATCATCATGGCACGGATGGAAACATCGGCCCGGCTGACGCGCGCCGAGCTTGAAGCCGCCGCCCGCAACGCCTTCACCGCTGTCGAGGTGTCGGGCACCGTGGAGGCATCCTATCAGAAGATCAACAAGAACCTGAGCATCCAGATCGTGACGCTGGGGGGCAACGCGGCCATCGCCACGCAGGCGATCAATACGAGCAGCCCGCAAGCGCTCATCAGCGGCATCCAGGCGGTCATCAAGGGCGAGAACGCCGTCTATTCGCGCGCGAACCCCGGCATTCCCATCGCCTACCAGGTGCGCTACCTCAAAGACAACCGGCTCGCGAAGCTGGGCTATACGACCGAGTACACGACGACCGAGTGCGCGACGACCCGCAACAAGAGCCGCGTAACGGTTACGCTGGACAAATTCCACGTCATCAAAGACTGTGACGGCATCGAGGGTAAGGGCGAGTTCTACCTCTACGCCGCCATCTACGACAACGCGGCAGGCGCAACGACGCGCCGCGAGCGGTACACGTTCAGCGGGCAGGCGGACGATGGGCAGGACTTTCCCATCAACAAGAACATCACGGTGGACATGCCGCACCAGAGTGGGAAGCGGTTCTGGGTGCATTTCAACAGCCACGAGACCGACACCAACATCCTCGGCGCGACGTGGCACGACGAGCGCATGGGCAATAAGACGACCGATTTCACGTACGCGTGGCAGGGCAGCGGGTGGAGCAACCTGAACAGTTCGGGGCGCTATTCGATTACGCACGGCTCGGGCGACTGCCGCGCGCGCCTCGACTACCGCGTTGCGGTGCAGTAGCAACAGGCGGAGGCTCGACGGGCCAGAAACACGCCTCGCGGGCTTCCGTACCAGCGCCGACAGACGCCGAACCCCTGATGCCTCGGATCACGCTCGCCTTGCTGTTGCTGCTCACGGCCTGCCGCAACGACGCCCGCTCGCAGCAACCCCCGCCGCAGCGCGTCGCGGACGCGGGCGCGGTGCAGGAAACCATTGTGCGGAGTCGGCAGACGGCCATCACACGGGCTGTCGAGGTAGCCGAGCCTGCCGTCGTCTCCATCAATGTGATCGAGGTGCGCCAGGTGCGCGACCCGTACTACGACTCGTGGTTCGACTTTTTCGGGCCGCCCCGAAGCCGTCTGCGCGAGCAGCAGGTGCAGCAGACCGGCAGCGGCTTCGTTTTCTCGCCCGACGGATACATCGTCACCAACGACCACGTGGCGGGCAATGCCACGCGCATCACCGTCTCGTTCACCGACGGCCGAACGCTGCCCGCGCGCCTTGTCGGCTCCGACCAGGCCACCGACCTGGCGCTCCTCAAGGTCGAGCCCGAAGCCGCCCTGCCCTACCTCCAGTTCGACACGTCCGGCCCGCCTATCGTGGGCGAGTGGGTGATTGCCCTCGGCAACCCCTTCGGGCTGTTCGAGGCCGCCGAGCCGTCCGTGACGGTGGGCGTGGTGAGCGCGCTGGGCCGCAACCTCAACCAGCCAGGCCGCCTCTACCGGGGCATGATTCAGACGGACGCGGCCATCAATCAGGGCAACTCGGGCGGGCCGCTCATCAATGCGCTCGGCGAGGTGATCGGTGTCAACACGGCCATTTACTCGCAGAGTGGCGGCTCGGTGGGCATCGGCTTTGCCGTGCCGGCGGCGCGGGCCCAGCAGATCATTGACGAGCTGCGCGAGAAAGGAGCCGTAGACCGGTCTTACTACACCGGCCTCGACGTGGTGAACTTGAATGCGCGGATCGCGCAGGCCGTGGGGACGACCCGCACCGCGGGCATTATCGTGCGCGACGTGGATGAGGACTCGCCGGCGGCGGCGGCGGGCATCCGCCCCTATGACATCATCTACCGCATTGCCGGGCAGGACGTGAACGGCAACGACGACTACGTGGCGCGCATCTACGACTTTCGTCCCGGTGACCGGGTGGTGGTAGAACTGGAGCGCGACGGGCAGCCGCGTACGCTCCAGCTTCAGATCGGGCGCAGCCCGGCAGGTCGGGCGCAGGGGTAAAGGGCGTGGCAGCGGGCACAGGCCCGCCGGGTGGTGGCGCGCTCCAGGCCGAAATCGTACGTTTCGGTCACGCCTCACCCTGCTCATGCACCCTCGCTCCCCCTATCCGCACCGCGCACTCCTCGTTTTCCTGCTCGTCCTCTGCGGCTGCCTGCCGTCGTCGTGCCGCCGCGAGGAGAGTCGCGCGCTCTCGCCTTCCGACTCGCTGTCGCGCCGTGTGGCCGCCGACACGCCCGAGGACACCCTCGCCGTCGTCTGGACGCGCACCAGCCGCGACATAGACGCGCTCGCCTATCCGCGCACCACCCTGTTTGGCCCCGACGGACGCCTGTACGTGTCCGATGCGCAGGCGGCACAGGTGTTCGTGCTGGACAACGCGGGCAACGTCGCCGAAACCATCGCGGGGGATTTCCAAGCTCCCTACCTCGCTGGCTTCCTGGACGACACGCTGGCCGTGTTCAGCCCCGCCGTCGACCGCTTCGACCTGGTAGCGGAGGGGCGCGTGGTGCGCAGCGTCTCCATCAACGCCCGCACGGCGGATCGGACGCTGCTGCGCTACGCTTCGGTGTGGGGAGAGGGCTTCGCCTTTAAAGGCACCAGCGACGAGACGCCGCCTTTCGTGCTCTACATGGACCGGCACGGGCGTAAAACGGACAGCCTGGCGCTGCCCGGCGCGTTCTGGCGGCACGCCGGCCTGCTGCGCAACGAGGGCGACACGCTCCTCAGCCTCAACTTCTACCGCCCTTTCGTGTACCGGCTCGTCCCGGAGCGCAGCGGGCTCGTGCTCGACACCGTCCGGCTCGTCGGCTTCGACTCGCCTTCGCTGGCGCGCACCCGGCTGTTCATGCGCGGCGAGGTGAGCGAGCCGCCCCTCTTGGCCGCCGCTGCGGCCCCTGCCGACTCGCTGCTGTTCGTGCTCAACATCCGTCCGGGCTGGGTACAGGTGGACGCCTATACCCGGGCGGGTAACCTCGTGCGCCGCCTCATCCAGCCCCACCCCGGCCCGCAGCGCGACTTCTTCCCCATCCACCTCGATGCCCGCGCCCGCGCGGGTGGCTACGACATCGCCGTCGTCTTCACCCGCCCCGAAGCGCGCGTGACGCTGTTCCACTGGAACCCGATGTAATCGGGACAAGGCTATTTGCCCGCCTTCTCGACGGTCTCCTCGGCTTCCTCAGACGCCTCGTGATCGAGGGCCGGGGCTTCCTGCTCGGCCTGGGCCCCAGGGTCGAACTCGAGTTCGACGAGGATGGGGAAGTGGTCGGAGCCGTAGGACGGGCCGCGCTCCAGGTGCACCAGGCGGAAGTGCTCTGAGTGGAACAGGTGGTCGAGCGGGAAGCGCACGAAGGGGAAACGGGCGTGGAACGAATTGTACATGCCCCGCCCCCGGCGCGGGTCGAGCAGGCCGCTGACTTTCTGGAACAGGCGCGTGGTGTGGCTCCACGCCACGTCGTTGAGGTCGCCCGCTACGATGGTGGGATCGTCCTCGGTGGCTGCCAGCCGCCCCACGATCACCAGTTCGGCGTCGCGCTCGGTGGTGCTCTTGGCCT